>JALWSJ010000198.1 GCA_026993705.1 Flavobacteriales bacterium | reverse complement strand
ACCTTAGAATTGTAGGTTCGTTGTCATTATTGGCAATTGTTACGATTGCGTATATCAGTACGAGTATTGCCATAAAGGCTCAGTATTTTATTTTGGGCTTGATTGTTTTGTCGTTGGGTTCGATTTTTATGGGAACATCCGAAGGGAAGGGTTTTGATTTTTCTGATATTTCTGATATGGGCGGGCATGTGAATTTCTCAACTTTGTTTGGAGTATTTTTTCCTGCGGTAACTGGTTTTACGGCTGGGGTGGCAATGTCGGGAGATTTGAGAGACCCCAAGAAATCAATTCCTTGGGGTACTATGTTGGCTATTTTTACTGGATTGCTAGTTTATATCGGCTTGGCAATGTTTATTTACTATAATATTCCAATGGCTGAATTGCAAAAGAATTACAATGTGTTAGTTGATTTTGGAGCGGTTGGTTTTCTAGTTACAGCAGGTATTTGGGGAGCAACTCTTTCTTCTGCTTTAGGAGGGATATTGGGAGCTCCGCGTATTCTGCAAGCCATGTCTATTGACAACATTACGCCACGGTTTTTTGCACAAGGAGTGGGTAAAGATAACGAGCCACGAAGAGCGTTGGTCTTGACCTTTGTGATTGCTGAAATTGGTATATTAATAGGGGAGTTAGATGTGATAGCCGAGATTGTTGCTATGTTTTATATGGCGGCTTATATGTTTATTAATTTATCTTGTTTCTTAGAGCAATGGGCTAGTCCGGATTTTAGACCTTCGTTTAAAATTTCAATATTTATTCCTTTGATTGGAACTATTGTTACGCTTTTGTTGATGATACAGCTTAATTTGGTGGCAGCTCTTACTTCTGTTGCTATTATGGGATTGATATTTATCTGGCTGACAAGAAAACAGTTAGAACTCGGTTCGGGAGATGTGTGGCAAAGTGTGTGGAGTTCTATTGTAAAAATGGGGCTTAAAAAACTGACGCAAAAATCATCGCATAAGCGAAATTGGAAACCTAATATTTTGCTATTTAGCGGTGGTACGAAAGCTCGTCCGCATTTATTAGAGTTTGGAAAATCGGTTGCGGGTAGAAATGGGATGATTTCTAATTTTGATTTGATAGAAAAACCCGATGCAAAGTTGCTTTTTCCAAAGAGGAAACAAGTGGTATCTTCCGATGATTTGGACGATGATTCTATTTTTCATAGAAAACAAGAATGTAAAGATATTTACACTGGGATTGTCGTAATTGCCGAAACCTATGGTTTTTCGGGGATTGAACCCAATACTATATTAATGGGCTGGGCAAGAAATACCAAGTTGCCGAAAGCGTTCACTCAAATGACTGAAGCCTTGGAACAGTTAGATTATAACATTTTGTTCTTGGATTATGATGAAGAGAAAGGATTTGGAGAAAAGAAAAGTATCGATGTTTGGTGGAACAGCTTATCACAGTTGAATTATTTAACCGTTCAACTCTCTAAATTGTTAATGATTTCTGATGACTGGGACATTCAAAAAATTCGTTTTATTTACGTGAGTGAAAATGGTTCATTGCAATATTCACTAAAAAAAGAGATTGAAAATAAGATTTCGGAGCTTAGAGAAATAGCAGAGGTGGTAATTTTGAATAATGATATTGAAAAGAAACCACTCTATGAATTGGTAAAAGAATATTCTTTAGAAACCGATTTAATAGTTGTAAATCTACCGGAAATTACAGCAAATAACAGTCAATCATTTATACATGAAACGAATGAATTGCTTGCTGTTATCGGAACAACTCTATTGTTAAAGCCTTCCTCTGATTTTACCGAAAAAAACACACTGAGCACAGAAATAGAAACACAATTGCACAGTACAAATAACGAGATAGGTAAACCTGTTTATTCGCTACCTTCTCTTTCTCGTACCGGTGGAGAAAAAATAAATAATGTTATAGAGGAACTAGACAGAAGATTGCAAACAACCAATGAGCATTTTGTTCATGCTTCTTTCACCGCTTTTCAAAAAGTTTGTTCGGCACTATCAACTGTTATAGAACAAAACAATAATACAGAACAAATTACGCCAAAATTAATAGAATTGCTTGACGACGTAAAAGAGCATCGTTTAGAAGAAATAAGTCAAACTTTAGCAAAAGAAATTCATAAGCAAATAAATAAAATTCAACAACATTTAAATCAATTGCCGACTGTTGTAGTACGAGAATATACCGAAAAAGAACTAGCAATACAACCGGATGATTCGGTGGCGGTACAAAAGCAAAAGCGAAAACTAAAACGTTGGTCAAAAACACCTTCGATAAGGGTCAAGGTTAAATCACTGGCTCAACATCATTTTGAGAACGGATATCTATCAGCCTATAAAGAAGAATTAGGACATTTTAGCACGACGAGTTATCAGCTGAGACTTGTTCTGAAAAAATGGCTAAAGGATTGGGAAGAACAAACAAATCCGGAGGCTAAACAAGCTCTTATAAAAACGTTGGGAGCTTTACTTGATAATGAACTAATCAAAGAACAACAAGCTGCTTTTGACGAGTTAAATAAATTAAGTAGAAGGCTTTGTAACTCAATTATAGCAGATTCCAACAAGTTGACGGTTAAGGATATAATCGATTTTCGTGAAGAGGAATATACCCCTTCTACAATGAAAGAAGTGTATCAATCCATTTCTAGCTACCCTAAACTATGGAAAAAGGCATCAAGTCTTTACATAGATCAGCTTTTGGTCGGGGTTGAATTAATCGACAAACGAAATATTCTTTATCCTCAGTTAGGGAAAGTGTATCACGAGGTAGAGCAAGAGCATATTTCACCCGTTTTGCATCTGAATCAAGATTTAACTCAAAAAATTGATGCTATTGTTTCCATCGATGAACTGGAAAGTTTTGAAAATAAACTTTTGGAAATAGGAATAAACTTTAAGACCGAACGATACGCCAATGAGTTGAAAAAAGAGTTCAAAGAAGTGTTAGATAAATTACCGTATGAAGTAGAAGTCGTACCGGCGGGAAAAACAAATTTATCAACAGAAGACGACCTGCTTTCAGAAAGAATAAACGTGCGTAAAATCGCCTATTTTCTTATTGAAAATCGAGTATTAGACAACTTCAATACATTGTTGCATCAAATAGAAAACGACATCAAGTCCGAGTCGTTGAGAATGGAAAATACGGTAAGACTTTTACAGTACACGTTAAGTAATCGTCAAGACGAAAATAATTCATTGTCGGAAGTAAAAGAAAAAGCTAAAAAGGAACTCAACGAATCAAAAGAACATATCCTAGCGGTAGCTCAAAAATCAAAACACAAAACACGGGAATTAGAACGTCAAATCAAACAGCTTTTAACCGATGATGTGGTAGTTCATCAAGCCGATGAACTAAACGGAGTCATACGCAAAGAAAAAGTCAAAAAAGGGTACTATAAATACATAAAAAAACTATCTTTTTTGGCGGAAAAGGGAAATACACAAATAGATAAACTAAGCATCTCGATAAATGACTTGTTAGCAAAATCAAGCTATCATCATCGAACCAAAGAATTGGTTAATCCGCATTCGGTGATGCGTTCTTTCGCCGATAAAGTATCGCTAAGCAATGAATTGGAGAAAAAGATACCTTTTTACTATCGTCAATTATTTACGGGTAAACATAGTGCAGGAACAAAACCTTTAGAAAACAGAAAACAAGAAATAGAACAATTCAATAAAACATTACATCAATTTCAATTCGGAAATTCCGGAGCCGTTCTTTTTACCGGAGAAAGGTTGTGCGGAGCAACTTACCTTATCGAAAATATAGAAAAAACACATAGCGAATTGCAGTTTTACCGATTGGAAAAACCACCGGCACTATTCGATAATGCACAACGAATGGTCGATAGAGCTTTTCAAACTACATTCGCAAAGAATAAACCCACTCAACAAATATTAGAACAAGTACCTGAACAAACCGTAATCGTTATCGAAGATTTTGAGTTGTGGTGGACAAGAACGGAAAAGGGACTTGGGGTAATCGATGCTTTATTAAACATCGTAGAACAACACAATAACCGCATCTTTTTTATACTGAGTTGCAACACACATTTTTACAAACTCATACGTCAAGCCACAAAAATAGACACCTTGTTACAAGAAACCATCACCATATCTCCCTTAAAAATACATCAAATAAAGCAAGCTATTTTAACAAGACACAAAAGCGGAGGTATGCAATTTTCGTGGAACGGCAAAAAAGAAAAAGAACTTGGCACAGGTACCGAAAACAAGATTATGAAACGTATAACAGCCGTATCCGAAGGGAACATAGGAGCATCATTTTACACGTGGTTGGGCAATGTAAAAGACGTAGAAAACAATACCCTGCAATACGAAACAATCTGCACCGATGATTTACCCGAAGTATTAAATTATCGCTTAGACAATATTTTGCTTCAAATATTACTACATAAAAAAATATCCGTAGAGCGACTGGAGTTGGTCTATTCCAATACTTACTCGCCTCAACAATTAAAAGAAAAAATAAGTAGTCTTCAACGAATGGGCTTAATAGAACAAGAAGAAAAAACCTTAACACTAAACCCTTACATGCAAGTTTACATAACCAAGTACCTAAGACAAAGAGGTTTATTAAGTTAAAAAGAATGATTTGGGCGTTCCCATTACGGCATAAAAAAGTAGTTTCGTTGCACTACACCACTTTTTAACGCCGTAATGGTCGGGCTATCACTACTCGCTTTTTTTGCTTGCAAACCAATTAAATATATAGATTAGTCATAGGGAATTAATTTTAGTAGATTACATCTATATATTTAATTGGGATAAAGCAAGCAAGCAAAAAAGAGCTCAAACACGCCGTTCTATCCCTAACTCACGTGAAAAGAGCGGTAAGAAAATTAGTTTTAGTTTCTTTAGATGATGAATAAATTTCACATAGTTCAACTCCGGAAATTTTTAGTTTAGTTGTTTTTTACTTTTGTTTCTCTTAACTGTGTTTGCGTTAGGGCTCGTATCCCCAACACTAGCAAAATAGACGGTATAAAGCGTTTTTTGATTCCTTATCCTTCTTCATGAAAATTTTCCATAGCGGGTGCTATGCAAAATTTTTATTCATCGTCTAAGAAACCAAAAATTCACTTTCTTTTCGCCAATTTCACTTGCGTTAGGGATAGGAGCGGCATCCTTTTGTTTTCCCTCCTTTTGGAGGGCAAAAGATATAGCGGATAGCCCGACCCTCATTTCCAAAAGAAACGTTTCGCGAGAGCGATATGTTTCTTTTGGAAATGAGGGGAACGCCCAAATAATAATACAAGCCTTCTTATACTTTTGTATAAATTGTTTACCTTTGTGAGATTAATATAAAAACGTTAGAGAATTATGGTACTAGCTATGGTGAATACATTGGAAGCAGGGATGATAGGTTGGCCTCAGGCTGTTTTGATTGCGGTGGTGGTTTTATTGCTTTTCGGAGGTAAAAAAATACCGGAATTGATGAAAGGATTGGGAAAAGGAGTGAAGGAGTTTAAAGACGCTACACAAGGAAACGATAACGAGGATTTGGATAAGATAGAAAAGTAAATTTCATGAAAAAATACACTTCGTACGCTACCGTTCGGGAGGATTTGGATAATGGAGTGGTCTCTTGTGTTGAGTTGACTACGTCTTATATCGAAAAAATCAAGAAATCGAAAACCAATTCATTTTTGGAGGTTTTTGAGCAGTATGCTTTGGCGAAAGCTAAGGAGGTCGATGCTAAATTAAAGTGCGGAACTGCCGGTAAATTGGCAGGATTGGTCATTGGTATTAAAGATAATATCAGCTATAAAAATCACAAAGTTTCGGGAGCTTCTAAAATATTGGAAGGCTTTGAGGCGATTTATAATGCAACTGTGGTTAATCGGTTGTTGGCAGAAGATGCAATTATCGTCGGGCGTTTAAATTGTGATGAATTTGCAATGGGAGGCTCTAACGAAAACAGTGCTTACGGAAACGTGCTAAACCCTATCGACAATAGTCGTGTACCCGGAGGCTCTTCCGGAGGTTCGGCAGCTGCGGTTAGGGAAGGTTTGTGTTTAGCTTCTTTGGGGT
>JALWSJ010000197.1 GCA_026993705.1 Flavobacteriales bacterium | reverse complement strand
AGACGATTATTTGAAGAGACATTTAATTCCTAAGGATCCAAACCTATGGATAAGTGACAATTATGAGCAATTTTTAGCAGAACGAAAAAGGCTTATTAAGGCGAAATTGGAAGAAGAGTTAAATATTTCTTTGACAGATAGAATGGTAACCGCCTATCAAAAAGGTGAAACACCAAATGTTATTAGTTTTGAGGAGTTCAAGAAAATGGCTCATAATAAAGAGATAGATAAGGAAACAATTGTGTATAACAATCTAGTAGCTACTAAAAAAGAGTTTGAGGAAAAATGGAAAACTCCTGCTAAAAACAGTTGGCATGCTAAGTTTTTAAATTAGGCGTAGATACTATTTTGGGCGTTCCCCTATTTTACAAAAGATACATTTCGCTCTCGCTCAACATATCTTTTGTAAAATAGGGTCGGGCTATCCACTATATCTTTTGGTTTGCATAAAGCAAACAAACCAAAAGGATGCCGCTCCTATCCCTAACGTGGGTGAAATTAGCGGATAGAAAGTGAGTTTTAGTTTCTTTAGACGAGTAAAACACTGTCAAAAGTTTAATCAAATCACTTAAATTAAATGTTTAGTTAAATTATGTTATAATATTGGCTAACAGAGTAATAAGATATGAAAAAGATAATAGATAAAAACGCGAATTTAATAAACGCCAAACAAACCATTGTCAATACAGCAAAAAAAGTTGTTCCAGAAAAAATACGGTTAAACCTAAGGAAGCTAAATTGGAAGCGAATGTATTATCAGGAAATTTTATTGGGAAAAACCGAAGAAGAAGTCTATTGTCCAATAGCACAAAAAAAGTTTAAAACTTTCCCAAATGGAATAACCATAACCAATGGAGCAAGATGCCGACATCGATTGTTTTGGTTATACCTAGAACGAGAGACAGATATACTAACAGGTAATTATAAAGTGCTTCATAGTGCACCGCAATATGGTATTTGGCAAAGACTAAAAACCTACAAAAACATTGATTATGTACCTGCAGATAAGTTTATGGACGGGTATGATTATTACGAGGGAGTTGAAAATGTAGATTTGTTAGATATTGCCTACAACGAGAATCACTTTGACTACGTAATTTGCAATAGAGTGTTAGAACATATAGAAGATGATATTACCGCAATGAAAGAAATGTTTCGCGTGCTAAAACCCGGAGGAACCGCATTACTATCCGTACCAATCGACTTTAAATTGGAGAAAACGCACGAGAGTTACACTTCTCGTGAAGATAGAATTAAATATTACGGACAATGGGATCACGTAAGAATGTATGCCGGAGATATAAAAGAACGTTTGGAATCCGTTGGTTTTGAGGTAGAAATGAATAGATATTCAGACAATTTTTCAGAAGAAGATATGAAAAAATACGGGCTTTGCGTGGATACGATTATCGTTGCTAAAAAGAAATAATACCTTAAATCCGCAAGTGATTTTGTAATGAAAAGTCAAAATACGCATTAGTATTGGTCAAGCACAGTTTTGAGACACGCAAGCGTAGCTATAGCTACGGTGAGTCTCGAAAAACGAGCATTGCCAATAATGATGCGGAGTTTGGTCTTGGAATAGAAGTTCACTTGCGGATTTAAGGTAATAACAGGTCGTTTGGTTTTGAAACTAGAAATCCGTGAATAATTCGGGGGTAATTCAAACTCCAATGTTTAAAACTTAAACAGATTAAAGAACAAATAATTGTTGAACTTCGTAAAAAAAAACTATTTTTGCGAACTGAAAATTACAAACGAATAAACATGTCAGAACAAGAAATAGAATTTGAAGAAGTAGAAGTTAGCGATGCAGAAGGTAATATCTTTGAACAAGGAGAAGAATTTTTAAAAGGACCGGGTAAATTTGTGTTGATTGGAATTGTTGGTGTTGCTGTTCTTTTAGGAGGTTATTTTGCTTATAACAAATTGGTCGTAGAGCCTAAAAATGAAAAGTCGGTTGAGGCTTTATATATGGCTGAACATCAATTATTAGATAAAGAAGATTATGCAACGGCAATTAATGGAGACGTTGCCACAGGTAAAGGTCTTGAAAAGTTAGCTAAGTCCGGCTATGCAGGTGGAGAAATTGCAAAATACGATTTAGGTGTTGCCTACTTGAATAACGGACAATATAAAGAAGCTATAAAAGCCCTAAAGGATGTAGATTTTGATGATGATATGTTGGGAACAGAAGCTTTAGGAATGATTGGTGATGCTTATATGGAATTGGGAGATGTATCTAATGCTTTAACTTACTACACAAAGGCTTATAAAAACAGAGATAACATACTTACAACACCGTTGTATATGATGAAAGCAGGTTTGTGTCTGGAAATTAGTAAAAAGTATGAAAAAGCAGCTGATATTTACGAAAAGCTAATTGCCGATTATCCTTTTTCTAAACAAAAAGACGATGCAGAAAAATATTTAGCAATTGTAAAAGCCAGTAAATCTTTTGAAGAAGTTGGAAAATAATTGAGATTGAAGGATTAACTTAATATATAAAAGACAATGGCTACAGCTATTAAAAATTTATCTCATTACGATATAAATTCAATCCCGAATGCAGAGAATATGAAATTCGGGATTGTTGTTTCCGAATGGAATGAAAACATAACTAATGGTTTGTTGGAAGGGGCTTTAACAGCACTAAAAGAAAACAAGGTCAAAGAAGAAAATATTTTAGTGCAATACGTTCCCGGAGCATTTGAGTTGCCCTTGGGAGCTCAACATTTATTGGAATTTACCGATGTAGATGGTGTTATCTGTTTAGGAAGTGTAATTCAAGGAGAAACAAAACATTTTGATTTTGTTTGCCAAGGAACTACACAAGGAATTATGGAGGTAGGATTAAAATACAACAAGACGGTTATTTTCGGTTTATTAACCGATAATACCATGCAACAAGCAATCGACCGCTCAGGTGGTAAACATGGAAATAAAGGCGTGGATTGTGCCTTAGCTTGTATTAAAATGATTGATGCTAAAAATCAATTAGCAAAAAAATAAAGTAGTTCATTGAATAGAATTTATATGAGTTCTATTAACGAAAAAAAGAAAAAATTACTCTAAGCGATGCATATGAAGAAATCTATACTATTAGTAGATTGTGGGAGCGATAAAACGAAAGCCATTCAAGATTGCTTGAATGAATTAAATTATAAATACGAAACTATCCCATTTACACTATTACCAGGTTTAGAAGCAGATGAATACCCTGGAATAATTATAAGTGGTTCACCCACATTAATTGCTGAGAACAACCCGTTTATTAGTTATTTTAGCTTTTTAAAATCATACAAAAATCCTGTATTAGGTATCTGTTTTGGTCATCAAGTAATTGGTGCTATATTTGGAGCAGAAGTTTATACTATTCCAGAAGATAGGGAAGAAAGAGAAATTGAAATTGTAACATCGTCAGTTATATTCAATCAAGTACCGCTGCCAATGGTTATGCAAGAAGATCATACCGAAGCGGTAAAAGTTCCCGAAGACTTCAATTTATTAGCCAAATCAGCAACTTGCGATAATGAAGCTATGCAACATAAGTTCTTGCCCATTTTTGGCGTTCAATTCCATCCGGAAGTTAGTGGTCGTCAGGGACTTACGGTTATCAATAGCTTTTGCAAATTGACGCGTAACTAAATGGTACTGAATTACATTTGGATAGCCTTTTTTTTAATTGCCTTCGTTGTGGCAATATTTAAAACAATAGGAGGTGATACCGAAGTCTTTTCAGCAATAGTAAACAGCACTTTCGATTTAGCTTCCACATCCTTTGAAATATCAATTGGACTTACTGGAGTACTTTGCTTATGGTTGGGAATCATGAACATAGGCGAGAAGGGCGGAGCTATACAAATACTAAGCAAACTCGTCAGTCCTTTTTTTAGTAAATTATTTCCTGAAGTACCCGAAAATCACCCAGCACGAGGAGCTATGTTGATGAATTTCTCTGCTAATATGTTAGGCTTAGACAATGCAGCGACCCCAATGGGACTAAAAGCCATGGATGAATTACAAGAATTAAACCCCAACAAAGATACTGCATCCAATGCTCAAATTATGTTTTTAGTGTTAAACACCTCTGGCTTAACACTTATACCGATAACTGTAATGAATTACAGAAGCCAATTTGGGGCAGAAAATCCGTCAGACGTATTCATCCCCATCTTAATAGCCACTTTTTTCGCTTCTTTGGTCGGCTTAATAACCGTAGCCATATACCAAAAAATAAACCTGTTCAATAAAGTTGTTCTTGCGTATTTAGGAGTAATAACAGCTCTTATAGTCGGAATGATATTCTACTTTTCTAGTCTAACGCCCGAAGAACTCAAAACCCAATCCTCATTAATCAGCAATGTAGTTTTATTCACCATTATTGTATCCTTTATAATAATGGCAATGCGAAAAAAAATAAATGTTTACGAAGCTTTTGTAGAAGGTGCAAAAGGAGGCTTTGATATTGCAGTAAAAATAATCCCTTTTTTAGTAGCAATTTTGGTATCGATAGGAGTATTCAGAGCCTCAGGAGCAATGAATTTATTAACCGATGCCATCGCCTATATTTTTGCACTTTTCTTAGATGATGTAGAATTTGTTTACGGATTACCTACCGCCCTGATGAAACCATTAAGTGGTTCAGGAGCAAGAGGATTGATGCTAGAATCTTTCGATTACTACGGGGTAGATAGTTTTGTAGGTAAACTAACCTCTACACTTCAAGGAGCAACTGATACCACTTTTTATATCATAGCCGTTTACTTTGGAGCAGTAAATATAAAAAATACTAGATATGCTATAAAAGCAGGGCTATTGGCAGATTTCGCAGGAATAGTAGCAGGAATTTTAGTAGCTTATTTGTTCTTTGGAACAGCCAAAGAAACCCTATCTGCCGAACAAACCATAGCACAATACACCGATAATCTGATACAAAATAAGGTAAACGCTAATAAAAAATTATTAGCAAACGACATCTATATGTTCAATTGCCAATACGACACCTTAGCCACCAATAAAGACGAATTTATTAAGAATGTATTACTCCAAGACTCCTTGCGTCATATAAGTGAAGAAGTAAAGTTAATCAAAGCAATCGGAGACAAAAAGAATAAAAAAATATTAGTAAAAATAAAGGAAGCCGAAAAAGATGATACGCAAAATTATCTCTTTGAAGTAAAAAACGGAAAAATTGTAGCCGTAGAAAAGTTATAATATTTGGGCGTTCCCATTACACCATTAAAAAGTAGTTTCGTTGCACTACACCACTTTTTAACGCCGTAATGGTCGGGCTATCACTACTCGCTTTTTTTGCTTGCAAACAGCAAGCAAGCAAAAAAGAGCTCAAACACGCCGTTCTATCCCTAACGTTTTTGAATGTAGTAATCTTATTCTCATTACGAAGTTGAATATTTGTAATTTAGAAGTATCTAAAAAATGTTAAAATAAATTGATAAAACAATAACTACAGGTAAAATTTGTTTTCATCCATAAAAGTGCGTTTATCCATAATACCATTTTAATGTTTAAACTGTATAAAGCCCAAAACCATGAAAAATCTAAAAAATAGTTTATTCTTTAAAATTTCGGTAATTTCTTTTTTGATATTGGTATTACTTATACCAACGTCTATGGTAAAGGGGTTGATAAAAGAAAGAGAGCGGACACATCAATCGGCTATAAATGAAGTTAGCTCAAAATGGGGAAGAGGACAATTATTATCAGGACCTTTTCTTACTATACCGTATGATAAATATATCAAAAGGTATGATGAAAAAGATTCGGTTTTAAAAGTTGTTAAGACAAAGGAATATCTTCATTATCTACCTGATAATTTATCAATAAATGGAGAAATTATACCAGAGAAAAGACATCGAGGCATATACGAAGTTGTTGTATATGTATCAAAGCTAAAAATTAGAGGTGATTTTAAAAAACTTGTAACTATTCAGCGGACGAAGATACATTAAAAATAATTATTTTTAGAATAAAGTTTTCCTCATCAAGTTTTTCGTAACTAAGGAAAGAAGTTAAAAAATGAAGTACTAAATTTACTACCTTAGAT
>JALWSJ010000196.1 GCA_026993705.1 Flavobacteriales bacterium | reverse complement strand
ACTCGAACCCTAGGGTCTAAATACCCATAAATAACATCAACCAAAATCGTAATGATAACAAAAAATGAAGCCACAACCACAACTACCCCCATAATTAAAGGTAAATCATCATTTTGAAGTGCTGTTACTAGTTCATTTCCTATTCCATTCCATCTAAATACACGTTCTACAAATACCGAACCTGCCAATAACGAAGCAAACCACCCCGAGATAGCTGTAACTACGGGATTTAGTGCGTTTTTTAAGGCGTGTTTGGTTATCACTTTAAATGATGATAATCCTTTGGCTCTTGCCGTTCGAATATAATCCTGCGATAAAACATCCAACATTGAACTTCGAGTCAATTGCGTTACAATAGCTAGGGGTCTAATTCCCAATGTTAATGTTGGTAGAATCAAATTTTTCCAGTAATAGACTTCTTCCCCTGTTAAATCATCAAAATCAACCAAAGGTCCTTCCGGATTTAATCCGGTTCCCGGCAAAGGTATGGATGCACTTAACAAACTAAAATCATGAAAATTAAAAATACTGTAACCGGCAATATAAAGAATCCAAACTCCCAAACCGATGAAAAAACCTTTAAACGCTTGTCCGAAAATTAGTTTTAAACCATACTCTTTTTTATTCGTATAAAGGCGATAAAAAGCTACGCTTCCATACAACAACATCAAAATAAGGGGAAATGCGGGGAAATCTATTTGTTCTGCCCAAACTAATCCACCTACAGTCGAAAAAATATAAGCTACAAAAAATGACGGTGCAGACATGCCTGCAACAGCAATTAAAAAAGTAGCCGAATCATAAAAAGTCCCTTTATTCACCGCTGCAACAACCCCCATTATAACACCTATTAAAGTTGCTAAACCAACAGCGGTAAAAGCTAAGAGAGCCGTATCAGGTAGTTTTTCTTTCACGACTTCCCATACATCACGCCGCGTACTGTAAGAACGCCTTAAATAAGGTGCTTTTAAAACTAACTCTTCATTGCTCGACAGTGAAAACAAAGGTGTTATTTTGCCATACTTTTTTTCTGTTAAATGATAATGACTTTGTTCATTTTTTGAATGAACAGATAAAAACGATAAATCATTAAGATACAGTAAGTACCGTTTACCTATCGGTAAATCAAGCCCTAAATCTTTTTCTATGTTTTCTATAATTTCTTTTGTTGCCCGTTGCCCTCCTACCATCAGAGCCGGATTACCGGGCTTTGCATTAAATAGAAAAAAGATGACCGTTATCACTCCAAAGAGGACGATAAAACCATACAACGATTTTCGTACGATAAATTTAAACATGCTACTAAGTTAAACATTTCTATTTATTCCCCGTTTATTCATTCAATTATTATCCTGTTATCCATTTTGGCTAATCGCACTACCCTAACCCTACATCCAATGCCATCATCAATACAAAGCCTATCATAAAACCAAGAGTTGCAATATCTGTATATTTATCCCGCTGTGTTTCGGGTATTACTTCTTCAACAACAACATAAATCATTGCTCCGGCGGCAAAGGATAGAGCGTAAGGCAATATCGGTTGAAAATAAATCATAGCCGCAGCTCCTATTACTCCGAAGATAGGTTCTACAATTGCGGATAATTGACCGTACCAAAAACTTTTTTTCCTTGACATTCCTTCGCGTCTTAGAGGCATAGCTACGGCAAATCCTTCCGGAAAATTCTGAATAGCTATTCCCATAGCCAAAATCACAGCCGTATTCACCAATTCCAAATCTCCCATAGCAGCTCCAAACACTACACCTACGGCTAAACCTTCGGGAATATTGTGTAAAGTAATCGCCAAGACCAATAATGTAGTTCGATGTAAACCTGACTTTATCCCTTCTGTTTCTTTATCGGCATCTTTAAAGTTAATATGCAAGTGAGGCATAATTTTATCCAAGGTATATAAAAACAACGCCCCAATCAAAAAACCAATAACTGACGGGTAAGCACTTGCAAATCCTTCTCCTCCACTCATTTCAATTGCCGGCATAAGTAAACCAAAACAACTGGCAGCAACCATTACACCTCCGGTAAATCCCAACATTGAATCTAATACACCTCTGTTCAATTGTTTAAAAAAGAATACCAATCCGGCACCCAAAGCGGTTATCGACCACGTGAACAAAGTTGCTATTAGAGCAGACACAACCGGATGTAAATCAGCTATCCATTTTATAAATTCTATCCACATAATTTCAATTCTTTCTTGCAGTATAATCTTAAATATGAAAGTAAAGTTCTATGACAAAGTAAAATATTTAAGGTCTAACAAAGGTAACTAAAAAGTGTAATTAGCTTACGATTGTTTCAGCTAATCGATTAACTTTGCAACAAATTATTCATTTTGATATTATGAGACCGGTAACCATTTACGCAGAATCTACCCCTAACCCTTCTACTATGAAATTCGTAGCTGACGTCATGCTCATCAAAGATGGCAAAACAGCTGAATTTTTAAGCCAAAATCAAGCTAAAGGACACTCTTCTTTGGCTGAGGCTCTATTTAACTTTCCTTTTGTGGAGGGTGTTTTTATCGCTTCTAATTTTGTAACGGTTACTAAATCAGATGCTTTGCAGTGGGAATATGTAGCCAATGAACTCCAAGCCTTTATTTCCGACTGGATAAAATCTCATGAAATAATTGTGGAAAAAATACCTGAACTAACGGATAAAAATGAATCTTGTTCAACGGACGATAATAGCGACAAAGTAAACAGAAAGACTCCGGTAATTAAAACCGAAACCGATAGAATGATTGTGAATTTATTGGAAGAGTATGTTCAACCTGCCGTAGAAAGTGATGGTGGTGCAATTCATTTTCAGTCGTTTGACCCAACCACAGGAACTGTTACTGTTATTTTAAAAGGTTCTTGTAGTGGTTGTCCTTCCTCTACGGCAACACTAAAAGGTGGTATTGAATCTCTCTTGAAATCTCATATGCCGGAAGTACAGGAAGTGGTTGCCTTGAGTGAATAATGTTTTTATTTCCTTTATCCTTTTTCAAAAAATATTTCCATAGCGGGTGCTATGCAAATATTTTTTTATCGTCTAAAGAAACTAAAACTCATTTTCTTACCGCTCTTTTTACACACGTTAGGGATAGAACGGCGTGTTTGAACTCCTTTTGGTTTGTTGCATTATTACCAATTAAGTATATAGATATAATCTACTAAATTAATTTAAGTGAGCTTACTCTTCTTCATAAAATTATTCTATAGTTATTACTATGCAATAATTTTCTTCATCGATTAAACTCACTTAAATTAATTTCCTATGACTAATCTATATATTTAATTGGTATGCAAACCAAAAGAGTGAGTAGTGATAGCCCGACCATTACGACGTTAAAAAGCAATGTAGTGCAACGAAATTACTTTTTTATGCCGTAATGGGAACGCCCTAATGATTAGACTTTACTAACTCTTCTGTATTTTTCTTTTATTTTTAAGATTCTTTTTTCTAATAGTTCATAGGATAGTATAGCGAGGGTTAGTGTTAGAATGATATTTACAGGATATTGTTGCAGGTAAAATTCGCTTCCGGGTCCGGTGCGTAGAAAAAATCCTTGATAGACGTAAATGCCATAGGATATTTTTCCGATGTACCTCAACGGTTGTATTTCTAATCCTTTTACTAATAGTGAGCCTTGGTTTCCGCTTATGTATAGCAACCAAAGGACTATTCCTAAGGATTGAATAACGAAAGTATAGGGTAACATTTTCGTAGGTAAATACAATGGGGAACTGTACAGGATTGCTCCTGAAATGAATGACACCTCGCTCCTACTCCATTTTTCGGCTAATGATTTTTTATAATAGACGAACAAAGCTAATCCGCTTCCGATGAATATGGGGGCGGATGCGGGGAAAAACCATCTTGAGATGTGGTAATTTTGGGCTATTGGTAGTTGTGGTAAGATGGTTGTCGCAAAAATGGATACGACAATAAAAATAATAACGAGCTTGAACAAGCTTGAAATAACTTTTAATTTGTTCAATAAAAAAGGCAAGGTGAAATAGAACTGCTCTTCGACGGCTAATGACCACATATGACCTAATTCGTACGTGTAATAGGTGTTGGGGACAAAGTTATAGACATAAAAAATAGCGTAAATCAACCCCATGTAATTTGCAGGGATTTTGCCCGATAGCATCGCCACGATTACTATTGCATAGAAAACGAGTAACGGTGGTACTAGTCGCAGAAAACGGCGAATAAAAAAATACTTAAAATTGATGTTTCCATATTTTTCACGTTCTTTTATTAGAAGTGTAGTAATCAAATATCCGCTAATGACAAAAAATATCTGTACTCCTGTTGTCCCAGAAAACAGATGCCAATAACGGGTTTCGTAAACGGGCAAACCTGCGGGTAACAAATGAGAAATAACCACAAACAGAATAGAAACAGCTCGTAAACCGTCTAATCCTTTGATGTATTTCAAAGAAAGCAAAGACATTTTAGGCTATTTCTTCGGTACTCCAAGCCTGTGGTTCGGCACAAAATTTTGCTTTTGTGTTTTTCCAAATTCCTTTGAATAATTCCGATTTTCGGTACGCTTCCAAGTCTTCTTTGCTTCGCCAATGGCTATAGGTAAAAAATACGTTATCGAATTTCTTGTCTTGCAACAAAACCACATCATTACAACCGTCAAAGGCTGTAATATGCGGTTTGCTTTCTGTAAACATTTGAATAAACGCCTCTTTCTTATCGGGCTGAATGGTCAGTTTTACTATTCGTGTTATCATATTATTCCAAAGATAAGTTATTCATCATATATGTTGGATATTTGATAGCATATTTTAGCAATAATTCTTTCTTTTCGCCAGGTTTTAATTCCAATTCCCATGTTACAATTCCTGTTTTCTCCTCTACTCTACCTCCTGACGTTTCTAACCTGTCGATGTCTATCAACCTGTTTTCGGCAACGGGAAACTGGTCTTCTAACTTAATTTTAATTACCTCTGCGGTATTGTTTTTCACCGTTATGCTCCAATTGATAAACTCTTTTATATTCTTTCCTAAAAATAATTTTTCGTTTTTCTCTTTCAGTAGCTTTCTTTCTATAACTATATTTTTATCTCTGTTTAATGAAATGGATAACGTATCTTTCATTTCGGCTTTTATTTCAGATTCGCCAGTAAACGTACCTTTGTAATAGGTACTTACCTTGCCTGGTAATAAATCTAACGCTGTCCAATTTTGTATTTGTGCAGTTAAAAATGCCTCTTCATCTAACTTAGGCACAGCAAAATATACATATTCGGCAGGCGTTTGTATCTCCTTGATTTTTACCGTGTAATCTTCGCCATCAGAAGAAATACTATACGGAATATCTATTTTGTACTCCAAACTCGTAATATTGGTTTCCGTAGCATATCCATCAATTATCACGACTTGACTTTTAGGAAGTGAACTACTTCCTCTCACTTTTATACCATCTACATAATAATATTCACTGTCTTTTCTCGACCCCCGAACGCCCCCTGTTTTTGATGCAACAACTCCAGCAGCATGTCTAGGCATTCTAGAGAGTTCTTCTCTCGTAATCACACCCCCCGAAGCTCCTCCATCTTTATCAATTAGGGGTATTTTATATTGAACAACCTCAACTTCGCTTAATAATTCACCTTCTTCTAGTCTAAAATCTAAAACTACTACATTATCCGAAGAAAACCGTACAGAGTTTACCATTTTCTTTTCATACCCTACATACGATGCTTCTACATCATACACACCAGGTGAAATGGGTTTGATAAGGTAATTTCCGTCAAAATCTGTAACTCCTCCAGCAACTGTTTTATCTCCATCTCTGACCACGATATTTACAAAAGGTAAAGGTTCTTCCGAAGAATAATCCGTAACCACACCTTTCAATGCCGATTGACCATCGATATTCATTTTTTCATGTTCAACTCTAGCCCTATCAATAAACCATGGTTCTAGAGTAGGTTTTTCATTATTCACCGAAGGACGATTAGTAGAAAGTGTTAGATTCACCTTTTCCCAATCCTCTCCAGTTGATTGAAATATTTTGGCGTTATAGACAATATTCAACGGTTCTTTTATGCTTTTTACTCTAAAATCATAAATAGGTGACCAACCTGCCGATGCAACAAAA
>JALWSJ010000195.1 GCA_026993705.1 Flavobacteriales bacterium | reverse complement strand
ATCTAAGGTAGTAAATTTAGTACTTCATTTTTTAACTTCTTTCCTTAGTTACGAAAAACTTGATGAGGAAAACTTTATTCTAAAAATAATTATTTTTAATGTATCTTCGTCCGCTGAATAGTTACAAATGACTTTATATTTGAAGATAGCGATACTATACCATTTAACTATAAAGGCGATATTAATTTGGATTTTTCGGGGACTACAAAACCAGGGGGAAGTTATTACGGTGGGAGTGCAACACTCAATCAAGGTATATTTGGCAGAGATGGTAAAGACGGAAAAAATGGCGGTCATGGTGGTGACGGAACTGATGGAAGCTCTATTGACTTGTACATTGTAAGAGACACTATTAGCAAGTTATACATTATAAAAGCAAATGTTGATAATGCTATTGTCTATTGCTATAAATCGGCGGAACATCCTCCAAAAATTTATGTCAGCAGCAATGGTGGTAACGGAGGAAACGGTCAAAATGGGATGAATGGAAAAAATGGAGATGATGCTATTGTAACAAAAAAGGGCAAAGTAAAACGAGCTGGTAATGGTGGTGATGGTGGAGACGGAGGAAATGGTGGAAACGGAGGAAATGGTGGTGTCGTTCGTATTTTTATAAATAAAAATGCCGAGGGTATTAGAAACTCAATTTTTGTTTCCAACAAAGGAGGGTTACCTGGAAAAGGAGGTAAAGGAGGCAGTGCTGGACATGGTGGTAAACCGTTAGAAGGAGGAAAAGCTGGGCGAAACGGATCTAAAGGAAAGGATGGTAGCTGGGGGGAAGCTGGAAAGTCGGGACCTAAACCTGAATTTCATATTGTTGATATTCAACCTTGGTAATTCTTTAGGCTAGGTAAATACACCCTCCGATATTATTTTTAGAAGCACGAGTAACTGAACTTAAACAATTGGGTGTTTTTTCTAATCTTAACACCCCTAAAAATGCAAATATAAGAGCTTCCTTAAAGTCGATGAGTTCTTGGTTGGGTACAACTACTTCTCTGTGTTGTTTTTGTATTTCTTCTATCCAATAATTGTTGTATGCTCCGCCTCCAGTAACTAGTATTTTAGCATTTTCAGTAGTGTATTCTGCTATTGTTTTGCCTATATGAACGCCTAAAGTGTGGAGTTTATCTTTAATAGGGATTTCAAAACTATTGAATAAAGGAGCAACGTGTTTTAAAAATAATTCTTTTCCTAATGATGTGTGCTCTTTGTTAATTTGGTTTATTGTACTTGTTAGTTTAGCTAATAAATCCTTATCTAAATATCCATATTTTGCTAACTCTCCTCCTTCATCATAACTAAGGTTGAGTTGTTGACTGAGATAATTCCCCGCCATATTGGCAAAGGTAATATCTCTTGCTGATATGGTAGATGCTGACTTATGTGAAATATTGGCAATCCCGCCTAAGTTCAGGCAATATTCATAATCTTGAAAAAGAAGTAAATCACCAATGGGAACAAGGGGAGCTCCCTCTCCTCCTAGTGCTACATCTATCGAGCGAAAATCACAAATAGTCTTTAATTGAGTTTCAGCACAAATGTGAGCTCCATTGCCTATTTGCGATGTAAATCGTTTTTCTGGTTGATGAAAAATAGTATGTCCATGTGATGCAATAGCATCGATTTCGTTTCTATCAATTCCTGATTCTTCGATAAACAAATTGATAATTTTACCGAAATATATACCCAAATAATTATCCAATTGTACAAATTGTAGTGTCGATTGGTTTTCTATCTCATTTAGTTCTTTTTGCCAACGTTCATCGTAAGGATAAGTCTTTGCTTTTATTATTTTATACTGCCACGTATTATCTATTTTTTCAAAAGAACAGTAGGCAACATCTACGCCGTCTAACGATGTTCCTGACATTACTCCTATTATATTATATCTCATTGGTTTTGATAAAAGTAATGTAATTTTTGATTCATTTTTTTGATGGTTTCCCAACGTTTTAAATCTCCTACTTTTATTCCTTCGTTCGTTTTTACATAGTACGGAAATGGATGAGAGAGTTGAAGATAGTCTTTATTTTTTATTAGTAATGCTTCAAACTCTAATCCCCTGTCATATTGATCATCAAAATTAGGCAGATACCGTAAGGTTGATTGGCTATAATTATTTGTTCCAAACTCTGCTATATAATATTTAGCAGTATCTAATACACTATAGATGGTAGAAGTATCGGGAAGAAATTTAAAAGATGTTGAATCGAGTTCCACAAAGCGAACAGAATCAAAATTATGCTGTTCTACCTTTTTTTTATCATTAGAATAGAAAAAATAGACTGGACTAAAATCATAATACTTACGGAATCCATTGATAATGTTTCTATTGTCTTCTTCTTGTTCTTTTTTTATTTTTTCTGCTCTTTTAGTAAAACCTCTTTTATTGAGTGCTTCTATACTTTTATGTTTGGTTTTTAATTGCACCAATAGTACTCCATTTTTTAATTCGTTTATGGCTTGTTGTGCCATTTCCCGTTTCATTTGTTTTATCATTTTTCGGGAAATCGTATCTTTTTTTTGACCAAAATAAAAAAGTGGAATAAACAATAATAAGAGTACAAAAATTCTATACATAAAAAACAAATTGTGGTTATCCTTCTTCTATTTCAGAAAGGCGTTTTTTGATTTTAGTAATTGGCTCTACTTCTAAAGGAGTTGGTGGAATTTCTCCTCCTCTCCAAAGCCAAAAGCGTGCTCTTCGCATATCATTGAAAAACAGTAAAAGCGAAGGATAAAAAAACAATAAGAAAAACGTGCCAAACAATACACCAAAAGCAATAGAAACTGCCATAGGGATAAGAAATTGAGCTTGGAAACTTGTCTCAAAATAAATTAAAGGCAATAATCCTACTACAGTAGTTATTGACGTTAAAATAATAGGTCTAAACCTTGCTCGTCCTGCTTCTACTGCCGCTTGTCTGACATTCATTCCTTGCTCTAAATATCGATTGTATTGATCTAAAAATACCACGGCATCATTTACCAAAATCCCAACCAAACCGATAATTCCAAAGAAACTAAACATAGAGAAGGGAATCCCTTTAATACCATGTCCGATTAAAGCACTAAAAATTCCAATCGGAATCATCATCATGATTAATCGAGCTTGATAGAATGATGAGAAGTTTAAGGATAAAATAATAAGAATAAACAAAATCGCCAACCCAAATGAACGCATTAAACTAACCATTGACTCTTGGGCTTTTTCCGCTTGCCCTTTCACAGAATAATGAACATTAGGAAATTTATCTTGTACATTATCTAATATTTTAGTCTGTATCTTATCATTCACTTCTTTAGAAAGTTCACTATCATAGAGTGAACCAATGATACGAACTTCTTTATTTCCATTTATATGTTTAATTGATACTTTTCCTCTTTTTATCTGATAATCGGCTATCTCAATAAGTGGAACTTCTAACCCACTTTGATTTTTAATTCTTAGGTTTTCTAAATCGCCTATAGAATTTCTATCTTCTTCTGGGAAACGTGTCCATATTTTAATTTCATCACGACCAACTATTACGCGTTGTATTTCTTTTCCATAAAAACCGTTTCGTATTTGACTCATTACAGTAGCCTCAGTAAGCCCTAATAAATGAGCTTTAGGTTTTAAATCAATATGTATTTCACGATTCCCTATTCCCGCGTTATCGGTCAAATCCAATACTTCTGGCATCTTTTCTATTTCATGTTTCACCCATTTTACAGCTTTTTCTAATTCTTCAGAATGCGTACTTTGTAAAGAGATAGATATGTCTTTTCCAAATGGTGTATCTCCTCCAATTGTAAATTTCTCCAATTTCTTCAACGAATCTACATTGATTCTCTTCTTTAATTTTGATGAAATCTTAGCCGTTGAAATAAAATCATTTTCCTTGATGGAAATACGCATAGACCCTGCATGACTGCCTGTCTCATTTATTCTTTGTGCTTGCCCGATATTACTGGATACGTATTTTATCAAATCTGTTCCGTACTCCTTTTTTAACTCGGCTTTATATTCATCAACTACATCATTCAAATACCAAATAAAATTTCTTGTTTTGGTTTCTCTCTCTCCCGGTTTAAAAGCTATATCTATAGAAATATCGTCAAACGGAACGCCCGGAAAAAAAGCTCCTTTAATTACTCCTGCTTTTATTAACACAAAAGTTAACAAAATAAACAATACAGGAATAAATACACTAATTCTATATTTTTTTGTCAATTTCTCTGTAAGCTTAGCATAAGAATCAGTTATTGAAGTTATGGAGTTTTCAATTCCGTTTCTTATCTTCTTATACCACGTAATTTTAGTTGGACTTAATATTCTTTTGTGCGAAAGATGAGAAGGTAGAATCAAAAACGATTCTATCATTGAGAAAATAAGACAAGCAATAACACTAAATGCCATTTCTTCCATCATTTCCATTTGTCCACCTACGAATAATAGAAAGCCAAATGCCATAATCGTGGTCAGAATGGAAGTAAATACAGAAGAAAGCACCTCCATCGTTCCGTCAACAGCTGCTTGTACAGCTGATTTTCCTCGTTCATAATGAGAGAAGATATTTTCAGCGATTACAATTCCATCATCCACCAAAATACCCACAACGAGTATCATTCCAAATAATGAAATCATATTTACGGTCATCCCGTAAAGCGAACCTAAAAAGAACATTCCCAGAAAGGAAAAAGGAATACCAAAAGCCACCCACATCGAAAGTCGAATACTCAAGAAAAAACCAAGCACCAAACAAACCAACAACAAGCCAAGCACCAAGTTCCCGGTAAGCATATCAATTCTTTGATCCAATAATTCGGAGAACATAAACAATTTTTGCATCTCATAGCTCTCATTTTCTTCATTGAACTCCGTAATATACTCGTCTATAAAATCAGAAATCTCACGTAAATCTTCACTCGGCAATTTCTTAATGATGAACGATACACTTCTCTTTCTATCAACATAATTCTCGATAGCAATGTCGGCGAAAGTAAACTGTACATCAGCTACATCTTTTAGCCTCAACAAGTCTCCGGATGGTAATGTTTTTATGATAATTTGTTCAAGAACAACCGGGTCTGTTGACTTTCCAAGTGAACGAATAAAAAGCTCCTCTTCCCTACCCTTTATCGTTCCGGCTGAAATATCAAGATTATTACTTTTTACTTTCTGACTAATTTCATCAAAAGTTAAGTTATACTTTAATAAATCATCGGCTCGTATATCAATGGCTATAATCTGTGGGGCATAACCAAAAATCGTTATTTGAGAAATTTTCTTTGACGCCAAAAAATCCCTTTCTATTTTATCGGCTTTATCTTTGAGTAAAAATAAATCATTAGGTCCTTTCAACGTCAAATAGCCGACCATTCCCCCCATACTCCCCATTCCTCTAGATTTTTGAGCAATTACAATTGGTTTTTCTGCTCCTTCAGGCATTGAAATAATACCATCAACGGCATTTTTTACATCTTGTAACAAGATATTTAAACCCGTCCCTTCGTAGGCTTCAATATTAACTTTACATAAATTTTCAGAGGAAGTTGAGGTCGTTTCTTTTATCCCGTCAATACCCACCAAAGCCTCTTCTATTTTTGTGGTAATCCCCTCCTCTATTTCATCGGGAGAAGCACCAGGATAAGCTACAGTAATAAAAATTTTATTGGGATTAAGTTCCGGAAAAAAGGAATGTTTCATCGTAACCAAACTCATTACTCCTGCCAAAGCGGTTATCAAGATGATAGCATTTGCCCAAATAGGATACTTTATAAAAAAGGATATAAACTTTCTCATCTTGAATTAGGAATTAATAAAGCTACTTTATCTCCTTCTTTGGCATTCACAATTGCTTCATTTACGACCAACTCACCATCATTAAGCCCCTTTACCAAAACAGTTTTGTCTTGACGTGTAATTATCTTCACTCTCTTTTTATGCAATTGATTGTTTTCATCCACTACAAACACCATATCTTTACCGAAAATAGCTGTCCGTGGTAACTCAACACCCTTAGATACAGAGTTACATAATATCTCTGACTCCAAATACATTCCATTATATAGTGGAACTTCGGAATTATTAATTCCTACGAAAACAGGAATCGTTTGTGTTACAGGATTCACATACTCCCCTAC
>JALWSJ010000194.1 GCA_026993705.1 Flavobacteriales bacterium | reverse complement strand
ACCGTACGCTTACGTCTGAGAACTACAAATTCCACTTTCTTGCACTTATTTCATTCCGCGTTAGGGATAGAAACGGTATCCTTTTGCCCTCCCTCCTTTTGGAGGGCAAAAGATATAGTGGATAGCCCGACCATTCGAGCGTTAAAAAAGGCGTATAGTCTGAACTATACGCCTTTTTTTATGCTCGAATGGGAACGCCCAACCATTTTTACAAATTACTAATGACTTTATCTTTTGGATATTTTACTTCAAATTTATATTGTATTTTCTGTGTGGCATTTGCCGGTACTTTTATTGTCCACGTTAGTTTACCTGTGGTTGCATCGTATTGAGCTCCTCCGTCTTCAATCATACTTATTTCTATTTCTTTTATGGTTGAAATTGGAATTTGATCGATAACTTTTATCTCAATTGGTACGGACTTGTTGTTATGTACTTTTATTTCGTACCCACGAGTGGATTTTTTATTTCCTCCAAAACTGCTATTCTTGCAAAAATCTTTGATTTTGTTTCGTTCTATCACAATGCTTTTATCTCTTCCTAAGGAAACATCCAAAGTGTCATTGGCTACATTTGTTTCGATGTAAGACTTGCCTACAAATGTGTTTTCAAAGTAAATGTTAGCATCCCCCGGTAAAAGATTATAACTCCCCCACTCTGTTATTTTGGCTAACAAAAAGGCTTCTCTATCCAATCGAGGCATCGCAAAATACTCGTATTCTACGGGCAACTCATAGTTCTGAATTTCAACTAATTCCCCTTTTTTGTCGCTCTTAATCGTGTAAGGAATTGCAATATCAAATGTGGTATTTATCGTGTTTTGTGTTACGGTTGTGAAATTTGCAGTAGAATTACTTTCTGCTTTATTACTTAATACTGTTACACTTTCCATCAGTGGAGCTTCATCATCTGCTGGACTATAGCCTTGAGCCCTTGGTCTTTCTTTATCATACCTTTTTCTGTTGTCAGAAGATGGTGTATAATACTGTAAATACCATGTTGAAAATACAGGTTGCGTATTATTATACGAAGGATTTCCTGTCGATAATTTTAGTTTTACATTGTTCCAATCCGCTCCAGTATTTTGCTGAACTTTAGCTTTATACACCAAATCAACAGGCTCATCTATCGAGTATGCTCTAATATCGTAAAAAGGTGACCATCCTGCATTATTCACCATATATGATACCGTTATATTCGCATTTCCTCTGTATTTCGATGCCAACTTTACAGTTATTTCTCCTGTGTTTTTTACTCCATTAAACAAATGATTTCTTCTACTGTGCAGAGCTTCTAATTTCTTGTGAATTTCTTTCTCACTTTCCGCAATATCGAGCAAACGAGTTTCTATATTCGTCATCCGTTCTCTGTAAAAATCCGCCGCATCCATCAAATCTTCAATATCAACTCCAGTATTTGCCCCGCCTAATTTTTTATTGGCTTGTAACAATGATTTTTCTTCGTTATAGACTTTTCGTTTTGAACTTCTGATGGCTAACTGAAACTCTAACTCCTTAATACTGTCATCTATAGCTTTGATTTCAGGTCGTTTATTCATTTGATTTTTAGACCAATAATTGACTTCACTTGAAGCAGAAACTACCGTTACTTTCTGATTATTTACCTTTACCTGCAAACTATTGGGCTGAATATACGGCGACAAATTCGTCAATTTAAACTCATTTTTTCCCACGACAAGATTCGCTTTAGCTTTCCGATTCACTTCCGCCCCCGAAAGGTAAACTGTAACTTCCTCAATCTTCGACGATATTTCTTTTTGAGCCAACATTGACAAACTCACAGAAGTCAATAAAGTAAGGCTTATTATTTTATAGTTCATTTCTTATTATTTTTTTTATTCAATTGTACTTACACGAAGCTTTTAAATTCGTTCAATAGTATTTGGGCGTTCCCCCAATTTACAAAAAGAACATATCGCTTTCGCTCAACGTTCTTTTTGCAAATTGTGGGTCGGGCTATCACTACTCACTCTTTTTGCCCTCAAAAGGAGGAGGGCAAAAAGGAGTTCAAACACGCCGTTCTATCCCTAACGTGGAAGAAATATCACTAAATAAACACAACCAATTAATACCCTTGTTTAATCGCTTTTACCATACGGTGAGTACTACCGGAAATTAATTTTATAAAATAAACTCCCGGAAGAATTTTCTCATCCGCCAATATCGTTATCGTTTGTCCTTCTTTAATTATAGTTTTTGGAATAATAATTCTCCCCAAAGCATCAAATACTGAATAATAAGCAACTGTTGAAGAGCATCCTCCCCTAAAATTCAAATTTAGTGCTTCACTAAAAGGATTTGGGTATAAGTTCATACGAATACAATCATTTTCTTTTAAAGAAACCGTATTATCTACGTTGATTTTTACTTCACTTATCCCATAACAAGCACCACCGTAATTGCTTAATCCCGTAATCAAAACATACTTTGCTTTTGTATTATTTAGATCAGCTATAAACTCTCCTTCGTATCGATTAAACCCTGTACCTTCATTAAGTACGTATGTACCTACCTCTACCCACGTAACTCCATCTCCCGAAACATCAACAGCAATTTCTTGCATTCCCCAATCCAATAAATCAGGAGCGTTGGTATTCCAAACAAACATTTCGTGTAGGACATAGCTTTCTCCCAAATTATATTGTATCCAATGAGAATTTCCTCGAGCAGGATTAGGACTGGGCGATGTTTGACAAGAAATCCAACCATCATACCAAGTTGCACTATGCCTATCCATATAGCATTGAGCTTGTGAAAGTGTGCTAATACCTAAGCAAAATAAACTATAAATAAGTATTTTTTTCATTTTTATTTATCTTTACATATTCATAAAACCTATAGGCGGAGTTGTGGTTGATAGTCCGGATACATTGTGGAAATTACCTAAATTTGGTAATACCGTAGTTAAATCCGATGGTGAAATACCGTACCACAAAGCTAACTCAGCAAAAATTGAATCGGTTGCAGTTGTCGGTACCATTACGCCTCCATTAATATATTGACCACTATTAATTTCTAACCACGGATAAGTTCCATAAATCGATCCTCCATTTACACTTCCTCCCATAACCATCATATTTCCACCCCAAGCATGATCAGAACCATTTCCATTTGATGTAAGCGTTCTAGCAAATTCTGAAACAACAAATGTTGTAACTTCGTTAAAGACGCTCATTTCATCTAACGCTCCTTTAAAAGAAACCAACGCATCATTTACTACCTGTAATTTTTCAGCTTGATTTAAAATTAATTCATCGTGATGATCCCAGCCACCTAACCGCACAAAGAAGATTTGCCGATCAAAACCTAATGTTGTTCGGGCAGCTATGGTTTTAGCTATCATCTTAAATTCTTTAGATGTTCGTTCGTTACTAAACGTTGTATTGAAATCAGGTACTGCATCAATTGCATTTTGAAACTCCTCTCCTGCTTCTATCGAGCCCCTAAAAATATCAGCATATGTTTTATGAAATTGATCACTATAGGTGTAGTTTAATATACTGTCAGTTGCTGCTTTTCGTTCCGGATTATCACCCCAACCCGCATTTCTATTGGTTGGCATCAAAGCTCCATTATAATTTAAGCTAAACTCTACCGAATTTTGACCGTACTGAAATATATTTGCCCCCGATAAAGATAGGTTCATTGAGATGTTATTGTTCGTGTTCACTGAACTTAACAAATCTGCTATTCTCCCTCCCCAACCTTTGTTAGTCCTTACATTAGGTCTTCCACTTTGCCAATGATTGTATTGATCTAAATGAGAAAAAAGCCCCAAAGGTAAATTAGCACTTCCATTTTGATATTGCGTTTTGGTTGTTGGTTCAACTAAAGTTCCCGCATTTGCAATAAAGGCTACATCGCCCGCATCGAACAAAGGTTGTACTCCACTTAAAGAAGGATGAATACCAAAATTTCCTCCAGTGTTATTCAATGATAGTAAATTCGATTGAGGTATTGCCAGATTAGAACGAGTAGTTGCATAGTGATTATACTCTGTGTTGCTTTTAGGAATTAACATGTTGTAAGAATCATTTCCTCCTTGAAGGAAAAAACAAACCATAGCCTTGTACCCATTAGTTGGAGGAGGCATACTACTCGCTAAAGCATTCATTGTTTTTAAATTAACAATAGACGAAAAAGGAGTAGTCAATCCTATTGAAGCCAAGCTAACTTGCTTAATAAACTTTCTCCTTGATTCTTGAAATTCTTTTTTAGCCATTTTATAGAAAGTTTAAATCGTTATTTTAGAATATTATAATCCGGACTTATCATTATTAGATAGGTAGCCAAACGTACGCGGTAACTTAATTGAGTTAAACTTAGAGAATAAGTATTTAACGTCTGTTTGATTATGTCTCGTGTTCTGTCAGTCAATTGACCGTGTGTCAATACTACGTCTAAATAATCCAATAAAGCATCACTGTCTTTAGCATATTCTATCCATGGTTCTAGATTGGTATTGGAGATGGTATAATCTTCATAATTGGCAGTTCGCAAAAGATTTTCGCTTTCGACCCATTTGTAAACTTCATTCGAAAATCCGATACTTGTTCTTGTGTTATACAGTTCAAATTCCGGAGCTACCAAATTATTATTTGCAATCTCTCCACTTGGTACATAGCCCGGATTATAGAAATTAAATACAGTTTGTGAACGCAAAGGGTGTTGCCCCGTAGCTTCCTTAAACCAATAACTGTAGTTCCAAAAATTATTTAAAGGAGTTATAATTTCTACTGCCTCAGCAAAATCAGTATATTTTAAAATCGGTTCTCTTAATTTACCTTGATTTGGGTCGCTAATCCACGAACATTCACGTGCTTCCGGATGTAATAATATAGCTCTTATTACTGCTTTCATATCTCCTCTTACTCCAGAGCCATTATCAATAAAGGCAGACGCAACAGTAGAAATATAATTAGGTGTTGGATTTGACTTAACCAATCGTTGTATCAATCTTTTAGCTACAAAAGGAGCTACATTTTGATGATTAAACAAATGAGTAATTGCTTGCTGAATATCTTGCATTCCGGTTTGACCTGCCGGAATTATATATCCATCAATAATAGTTTTTATACCTGGTTCGTGTTGGTCTTCATACATAATCATTGGCACGGTTAAATCAGCTGCCCAAAGCCCTAAGCCGAAGTATAAATTATTTCCATCTGTCCTTGCTCCAACTCCTAATCCTGTAAAAACTTTTGCCATTTCTTTTATATCATTATTATCATATGTTGGAATAGGGTTATTATTGGCATCTAATTGATACGAGCCATCAATATTCAGTTTATATAGACCTATGGAAAACAATTGCATCACTTCCCTGGCATAATTCTCATCTGGGTGAATGTTATAAGCAGTATCCGTTTTAGGATTATTTAAATGACTTAAATAACTTCCCATTGCAGGATGAAGTGTTACTTCCATTAATAAGTCTTTGTAATTTCCAAAGGCATTTCTTACCATTACATCATAGTAATTGGCTACTCCGGTAGCGTAACCACCCAATGTACCTTCTAGTGAAATAACGGTAATTTGACTTAAAGAATAAGCTACGCGTTGTCTTAATTTATCTTTTGCTGTCATGGTATTTTGCCACCATGCATAATCCATATGAACATGATTAGGTTGTGAGGGGTAATTTAATGAATCACCTCCGTTATCTAAATAAATCTGAAAACTTTTATTATAAATACTTTGAATCGTATCGGTATAGTAAGTTGGAGCTAATTGAAATTGAAATTGAAATTGATCTTCAATCCAATTTTCAATTCCTGTTTCAGCTACTTCTTTAATTAAGTCTATATCTGCTCCGAAACTTGCTTGAGAAAGAAAACGAGAGGCTTCTATTTGTTTCCCTATTAAACCACTTCCGTTAATGGAGTGAATTCCTGATGCTATTTTCGAACCTTGATATAATTGATAATTATCACTTGTAGTAACGATTATACCATTAGAATGTCCGGCCCCTATATAGTCATTATATGGAGTTTGTGCAATTGGATTAACAATACAAATCAAATAAAAAACACTAAAAATGATTGGGACTTTTTTCATGTAAATATGTTTTTAAAAAGAGTTTTTTTAACTCAAAATATCATTGTTTTTCTGAGAG
>JALWSJ010000193.1 GCA_026993705.1 Flavobacteriales bacterium | reverse complement strand
TTGGAATCCCTAACACAAGTATAATGAGTACTATAAAGTGCTTTTATTTCCTTTATATTTCTTCAAAAATTATTTCCATAGCTCGGCTATGCAAAGAATTTTTTCATCATCTAAAGAAACTAAAACTCACTTTCTATGCACTCATTCCACTCGCGTTAGGGATAGAACGGTATGATTGAACTCCTTTTGTGTTGTTGCACTTATGCAACACAAAAGAGTGAGTAGTGATAGCCCGACCATTACAGTGTTGAAAAGTAGTGTAGTGCAACGAAACTACTTTTTTATGCTGTAATGGGAACGCCCAAACCTTCATTATCTATCATAAAAAAAGGCAAACCGATATGATTTGCCTTCTTTCTCTTACTTTTTTTTTCTTATTTGTTCGCTGCGTACAATTCAGCTACTTTGTCCCAGTTTACCACGTTAAAAAACGCATTGATGTAATCCGGACGTTTGTTTTGGTATTTTAAGTAGTATGCGTGTTCCCATACGTCCATTCCTAAAATCGGAAAGCCTGAACAGTTAACAAAACTCATCAATGGATTGTCTTGATTTGGTGTAGAGCAAACTTCTAATTTTCCTCCTTTGTGTACGCATAACCATGCCCAACCTGAGCCAAATTGAGTTGCTCCTGCGTTTGAAAATTGATTTTTAAATTCTTCGAATGAACCGAATGATGCGTTGATAGCATCTGCTAATTCTCCTGTTGGTTCTCCACCTCCGTTGGGCGACATTACCACCCAATAAAGGTCGTGATTGTAGTATCCACCTCCGTTGTTTCGTACGGCAGCATTGCTTGGTTCAACAGTCTTTAGTATTTCTTCGATTGTTTTGTTTTCTATATCAGTACCGGCAATTGCAGCGTTTAATTTATTGGTATATCCTTGGTGGTGCTTTGTATGGTGTATTTCCATAGTTCTTGCATCAATATGAGGTTCTAACGCGTCGTATGCGTACGGTAATTTTGGTAATTCAAATGCCATTTTTGGTATTATTTTTTGGTTAATAATTTTATTTAGAATGATTACAAAGTTATGATTTTTCTTTAAATTCTTTGTTAAAAAAACTTAATTTACTTTGTGAACAACAATTCTCTTAATTTTGGCAACGGCCAATAGTTATCGTCTATCAACAGTTCTAGTTTATCTGAATGATATTTTATTGGCTCGAAGTAACTTTTTATATTATCACAGTAAGCGAAAGCTTTTTCTTCTGCATCCTCGAGTTTATTGGCTTTTTTACGCTCCTCAATCATTGCATCAACCTTGGTTTTTATTGCTTCGATGTGTGTGCTGATTTCTTTTGCCAACTCTATTTGAACTTTTGCCATTTTCTTTCCTTCTTTCTCGCCAAACACGTCTTGCATTCGCTTGATGTTTTTAAGCAAATCGGTTTGATATTGTATAGCAGAAGGTAAAATATTGGTTTGACATAAATCTCCTAAAATTCTTGCTTCGATTTGAATTTTTAATGTATAAGCCTCTAATTCTATTTCGTGTCTTGCTTCTATTTCGCGAGGTGTCAACACGCCTTGAGATGAAAACAAATCTTTATATGCTTTTGTTTTCATTGTAGCTAATGCCCTAGGTGTATCTTTTAGGCTAGAAAGTCCTCTTTTTTCGGCTTCTTTTACCCACTCTTCTCCGTATCCATTTCCTTCAAAACGTATTTTTTTAGAGCTTTTTATCAAATCTTGTAAGACTTTTAAAATTGCCTCGTCTTTTTTAATTCCTTCGGCTATTTTAGTATCAACGTCCTTTTTGAATTCTTTTAATTGTTTCGCTACGATGGTATTGATTGCTATCATAGCTTGAGAACAATTTGCTGTTGAACCTACAGCCCTGAACTCAAATTTATTTCCTGTAAAAGCAAATGGAGAAGTTCTGTTTCTATCGGTATTATCCAACATCAATTGAGGAATTTTCCCAATATCCAATTTTAACGCTGTTTTGTCTTCCGGTGTCATTTTCCCTGCTTTAATAGACTTCTCTATTTTATCTAACATATCTGTTAATTGAGAACCTATAAAAATAGACATTATAGCAGGGGGAGCTTCATTTGCACCCAGCCGATGGTCGTTCGATGCCGAAGCTATGCTTGCACGCAACACATCTGCATAATCGTGAATACCTTTAATTGTATTAACAAGAAAAGTTAAAAACCTTAAATTTGTTTTAGGGTTTTTACCCGGTTGTAACAAGTTTACTCCAGTATTGGTTCCCAACGACCAGTTATTGTGTTTCCCTGAACCATTTAATCCCGGGAATGGTTTTTCATGCAAAAGAACTTTGAAATTGTGTTTTGCAGCTGTTTTCTCTAACAAATCCATCAACAACAAATTGTGGTCAACAGCTATATCTGCTTCCTCAAACATTGGAGCACACTCAAATTGATTCGGTGCTACTTCGTTATGTCTGGTTGTTACAGGGATTCCTAATTTATAAGCTTCTGTTTCTACATCTTGCATAAAAGCTGTTGCTCTTTCAGGTATAGAACCAAAATAATGGTCGTCCAATTGTTGCCCTTTCGCAGGAGAATGTCCAAGCAAAGCTCTCCCCGACATAATCAAATCCGGACGAGCGTTATAAAGAGCTGCATCTACTAAAAAGTATTCTTGTTCCCACCCTAAAGTAGAACGAACTCTTGTTATATTTTTATCGAAATATTGGCAAACATCTGTCGCTGCTTTATCGACTGTATCTAGTGCTTTTAACAAAGGTGCTTTATAATCTAAAGCTTCACCTGTATAAGAAATAAAAATAGTAGGAATACATAATGTTCGTCCCATTATAAACGCAGGAGATGTTGGATCCCAAGCGGTGTAACCTCTTGCTTCAAAGGTATTTCTAATCCCCCCATTTGGAAAAGATGAAGCATCCGGTTCTTGTTGTATTAATAATTGCCCTTCAAATTGCTCAATAGCTCTTCCTTCTTCAGCGGGCTTAAAGAATGCATCATGTTTTTCTGCAGTTGACCCTGTCAATGGTTGAAACCAGTGCGTATAATGCGTTACGCCTTTTGACATTGCCCAATCTTTCATAGCTGTTGCTATTTGATCGGCAATATGACGTTCAATTCTGTATCCTTCCAACATCGCTTTCTTCACACTTTTGAAAGCTTCACTAGTTAGATACGAACGCATCACCGTAATATTAAAAACATTTTCTCCGTAATAGTCCGAAATTTTACCTGATGGAAATTTTACCTTCTTTGGTTGTCTTTTTTGTAATTCTTCCAAAGCTTTGAATCTGTTATTTAATGCCATTGCTTAAATTTTTTTATATTTTTTTAGCAAATGTAGCTCAAAAAAAAGGGGTATACGTTAACTTTATGTAAAATTTTAACGTATACCCCTAAGGTAAATAACCCTGTTTCTATTTTTTTTATTAATTTCTTTTTATCAAAATCTCTCCTTTATACTGCTCGGGTTGTCCCTCTTCATTAATCAAACGGACAAACCACATGTAATTTGTTTCCGGAGCTTGTTCCCCCGTATTCATATTTGTTCCGTCCCAAGCTTTGTTTATATCCGAAGTTTTAAATACTACATTCCCTCTCCTATCTTGTATTACCAAAGTAAAAGGAACATTCATGTCTTTTAAAGCAAATGGAATAAACTCATCATTCAACCCATCGCCATTAGGAGAGAAAGTATTAGGAGCAAGCAAATTATAATCCTCTTCTACAAAAACGATGTCTTCTAGTTTGTTTTTACACCCTTCTGGACTTTCAACATTCAGTATTACAGTATGATTACCCCTTTTCTTGTAGGTATAAACAACTTCCGCATCTTTAGATTTTTCACCATTTTCAAATTCCCATAATAAAATAGCATCGCTACCTCCCGAAACTGAATAAAACACTTTCGTTAATCCACCTTCCAATTCTACATCTTTCTCGATTATCACTTCAGGATTATCGTAAACTGTAACTACATTTTCTTGAGCTGTCTTTGCCAACACCTTTTTATCTTCTGTAGATTGTACAATCAATTCAACAGAATACACACCTGCTTGATTGTAAGTATGGCTAGGAGTTCTTTCGTTGCTGTAATTACCATCACCAAAACTCCATAAATAATTAACTTTAGGTTGCTCTTTTGCTTCAAACTGAACATTCAAACCTTTACAACCCGAAGTAGTTCCTTTCACGGTAAATTCAGCAACCGGTTTTTCTATGTCAAAATTTTGTTCACTTTCTTTATTTGAATTAATTTGCTCGTTAGCAGCAATAAACGAAGGAGAATCAGGTGTGGTTTCTGTTGGTTGGATTTTATCTGTTGTTAAAGACTCTCCTCCGTTTATATTGGTTTCACTTTTAGCTGTATTTTGAGTATGATTAATTCTATTTTGAGGTATAGGATTGTTATCTTCTTTATGAAAACTAACTTCTATATCTTCTTCATGATGTTGAGTCTTATTTGCAGGTTTTTCACCTTCTTCTTTTACTTTTTGAATTACCTGAGTTGCTTTCTTCTGTGCGTTTTCATTTAAAGATGCTACTTCATTGTTATTGGCGTCAATTGTTGTCAGACCAATTACACCGGCAATAAGTACTAGAGCTGCACTACCTCCTATAAACCAACTGCTTTTATAAAAAGGTTTTGGAGATAAGACATCCAATCTTTTATTCAAATCATTCCAATCCGAAGGGTTATAAGGAGCAACTTCGCTCTCTAATTTTTCACGAATTAGACGTTCAAAATTGTCTAGTTTATTTGTTTTCATTTCTTTAATTTCTTCGTTAATATTTTTTTGACATTTGCTTTCGCTTTCGCCAAATTAGACTTGGAAGTCCCTACGCTAACACCTAAGATATCTGCAATCTCTTGGTGGGAATGTCCTTCTAATATGTAAAGGTTAAACACCATCCGATAAGCAGGTGACAATTGTTTTATAGCCTCTTGTATGTCTTCATAACCTATTCCTTCATATTTTGAAGTAGGTTCATCTTCATACCACTTATCTTCATCTTCAATCCTAGCTTGGTCTTCAATCAAAAATTCCTTTTTATGCTTTCTATAATGGTCTATGGCAGTGTTTACAATCAAGCGACGCACCCAACCTCCAAAAGACCCCGTAAAATCATATTTATCAATTTTTTCAAAAACTTTTATGAAACCATTTTGCAAAATATCCTTAGCTTCATCGGCATTCTTAGCGTACCGATTGCAAAGGGGCAACATCTTACCGTAAAACATTTCATACACCATTTGTTGGCTTTGTCTGTCCCGGTTTTTGCACCCTCTAATTATACTATCTAACTCTTCTTGCTCCAGTTTCATTTTCCTTGTCTGCCTTTATGACGATATATTATTCTTTCGGTTGCTTTTATTTTTCAAAAAAAAATTACAAGATTGATTTTATACACTAAATTCAGGATGAAAAACCTAAAAACATCAACGAACGAAAAAATTAAGACCGTTGCAAAACTCATTATACCTTAAATCACTTTTCAAGTTCTATAAACAACTCTCTTCCCAAACGTTCTTTAATAGACAAATCTGTAGGCTGAATACTAACTTTAGAAAAATACTTTTTAAACAACTGCTCATACTCATCTTTACAACCACCAAAAGGAGGATGCTCTTTGTACAGTTCATCATCGAAAAGCAACCCGACCAATTTGCCATTCGGTGCTAACAGCGATTTCATTTTTTGAGCATATACCTCTCTTAACTCAGGATTCAAAGCACAGAAAAAAGTTTGCTCCACTATATAATCAAACTCCCCTTCCAACGAAAAAAAATCTCCCACCACAAAACCATCAAAATCTGGAACTCTCTCCAAAAACAATCGTTTAGCCACTGGAGAAACGTCTAACAACGTAACATTTTTAAACCCTTTCTTCAACAAATACTCCCCCTCATAAGCACTCCCACAACCAGGAATTAAAATCCGCACCTCTTTATCATCTACCTCATCAAAATATCGGGTAATCGCAGGCGAAGGATAACCAATGTCCCAACGATGAGAGTTTTCTATATAACGCTGACTCCAATATTTTTCGTCTAAATCTAAATTCATATGTTCTTAATTTTAAGAAACAAAAGTACGTATTTAATTTGCTTTTGGGCGTTCCCCTCCTTCACAAAAGAAACATATCGCTCCCGCGAAACGTTTCTTTTGTGAAGGAGGGTCGAGCTATCCACTATATCTTTTGCCTGCCATAAAGGCAAG
>JALWSJ010000192.1 GCA_026993705.1 Flavobacteriales bacterium | reverse complement strand
GGGTAGGATTGTACAAAAGGGAGGTAAGTAACGGAAGTTATTCCAATAATTTTAAAAAGGTTGATGAAAATAGATTTTCCAAAAGATATACGTTTTCGTTTATTAAAGGGGGAGGAGATATTGAATATAAATTAATGTTTAACAGTACAGGTTATCTAAATGAAGAACATATTTTGAGTGCTGATGCTGTCGTGTCGGGTAAAAGCAATGCTTTTGACATTGGACTTCTTCCGGTTGGAAAAGTAAATTTGCATCTAAAAAGTGGAGTAAATTCTACCATAGATGATGCTTTTTCTTTTAGCCTAAATGGTGAATGTGCTGACTGTTGTTCGTTTTCTGATTATGCCTTTCAGGGAAACGCTATTGATACTATTATTAGTTGTAATACCGTAGCTGAAAAATATGTAAAATACTCTTATTTCCTAACTAGAAATAATACAACCGATTATGTTATTGATTCTTTTTTTTGTGAAAAAGGAACAGAAATAGATGTTTCGTTGGTATATTAAAAAACAGAACAATTAGAGAAATTGAAAAGAATAAGCTACATATCAATATTGCTTTTAGTAAGTATTCTAATCTTTTTGAATGCTTGTAAAAAAGATGTAGCACAGAAAAAAACACCTTTTTATACTGAGTATGCACCAGTTATTGTTGGGCAATGGAGATTGTATCAAGTTCGGGAGATACAACATACAACTACAGGTGCTCACGATACCATTGAGTATTTTCTAAAAGAAATAATAACCGAAGATATAGACGAAACCAATTTTCGATTGGAGCGGTATTGGCGTGATTCCGTTCAGCAACCTTGGGAAATAAAAGACGTATGGGGGATTGAAAAAACAGAAACAATGTACAATGTTGTTGAGGAAAATATAAAGTTTACAAAATTGATTTTCCCAATTGAAGAGGGAAAACAATGGAACGGAAATGCTTTTAATAATTTAGGTAAGCAAGATTATTTATATGAAAATGTTCACGTTCCATTTTTGATAAATTCCGTTGATTTTGATTCTACAGTAACGGTTATTCAGCAAGATGATTTTAACGCCATAGAATTAAAAAAGACAAAAGAAGTCTTTGCTAAAAATGTAGGGTTGGTTTATCTCTCTAGAGTAAATTTGAGTATTAATACATTTGATGTTACCGATATCAACGAGGGAACAGAGTTGGAATACAAAATGATAAGTTATGGGAATTAAAATTCTCTTTGTTCTTATTTGTTTTTGTAGTTTTTCTTACGTGTTTGCACAAAACGACACTATCAAATTTTGGATACAATTTACCGATAAAAACAACTCTCCTTATTCCATCGTAAATCCAAATGAATATTTATCACCACGAGCTATTGCACGAAGAAACAGGCAGGGTATTCCTATTGAAGAAAATGACTTACCTGTGAATCCATTTTACATTGACTCGGTGCTAAACAGTGGTAATTTTAATTTACACAACACTTCAAAGTGGCTCAATGGAATTACGGTGAAAACCAATGATTCATCAAATATACTTGCTCTTAATGGGGTTTCATTTATTCAACACATCGAAAACACACAGCGTTTGGCTGTACGACAAGATGAAATAGCCCCTTTTTTAGAAGATAAGGGGGTGGTATTGGAAGTTGCAAACGAGGAACATTACCCCTACGGTAAAACTTACAATCAAATTCATTTACATAAACTTAATCGTCTTCAAGAATATGGTTTTCTAGGGCAAGGTATGCATATTGCTGTAATAGATGCAGGTTTTTACAACATTGATAAAATTAAGGGGCTACAACATTTATTTGACGAAGGGAGAATCCTAAGTATTAAAGATTTTGTCGATCACGACCATTCGGTTTTTGAGGATAATGTGCATGGAGCTATGGTATTATCTATCATTGCAGGAAGTGTTGATGGTGTTTATCAAGGAACGGCACCAAAAGCAAGTTTTCACCTCCTACGAAGTGAAGATGCGAACAGTGAAACCCGATCGGAAGAAGATAATTGGATTAGTGCAGCTGAATACGCCGATTCGGCAGGAGTGGATATTATTAATACTTCTTTAGGTTATACACTTTTTGACGATACATTGCAGAATTATACCTATAACGATATGGATGGGAATACCACGCGTATAGCTATTGCTTCTGATATAGCAGCGTCCAAAGGAATTTTATTAGTTACAAGTGCAGGAAATAGCGGTGATTCCCCTTGGCGATATATCTCAACCCCTGCCGATGCAGACAGCGTACTTACAGTAGCTGCCGTAGATTCATTAGGTCAGCGGGCAAGTTTTAGCAGTGTAGGGTTTTCTGCTGATGGAGATATAAAACCCAATATAGCTTCCGTGGGTTGGCATACTTATTATCTTTCTCCATGGGATAGTAATCTTGGAGAGGTGTCACAAGGAAATGGAACATCATTCAGTGCCCCTATGGTTACAGGAATGGTAGCTTGTTTATGGCAAGGATTACCCCATTTTACCAACATGCAAATCAAACATTTGGTAGAAGAAAATTCCAGTCAATACCAACACCCCGATTCCCTCATAGGTTATGGCATTCCGAATTTTGATTTAGCTTATCAAAAAGCAACAGGAGTGGTGTATAGCTTACCAAATAATAATTTATACCGTTTATATCCCAACCCTTTTCAATCCGTAATTCATTTTGAATTGTTGAGTAATGCATCTCAAAATGTAGAAATACAAATAAAAAATACGCAAGGGCAAGCGTTATCCTCTTTTACAAAGGCTATTCAAGAAGGAAGAAATTTACTGACCTTAAATTCCATCGCCAATTGGAAACAAGGTATCTATATTTTAGAAATAACATTTGAAGACCAGACCCAAGTGGTAAGAAAGTTAATTAAAACAAGCAATTTTTAATCAAGTTAAAGATTCTAACTTCAAACATCTTCCTTACCTTTGCCCACATTATGCGTAAAATCACGGCAATCATACCCACTTACAACGAGGAACACAATATAAAAGAAGCGATTAAATCAGTTCAATGGGCTGACGAGATTTTAGTTGTAGATTCTTTCAGTACAGATAATACGGTGTCTTTAGCCAAAGAGTTGGGAGCAAGGGTTATCCAACGGGAGTACGAACACTCAGCTTCTCAAAAAAATTGGGCAATTCCTCAAGCAACGTATGAGTGGATTTTCTTACTCGACGCAGATGAACGAGTTGACAAAGCACTTCAACAAGAAATCACATCGATTTTAAAGCAAGAAAACATCGAAGAAGTTGCCTATTGGATTAAAAGGCGAAACTTTTTTATGGGGTCAGAAATCAAATATTCAGGTTGGCAAGGTGATAAAGTCATTCGATTATTCAAACGAGATGAATGCAAATACGAAAATAAAAGTGTACACGCTGAAATTATTTGCAATGGAAAAGTAGGTATGCTCAAAAACAAACTGATACATTATACTTTTAAAGACATTTTTCACTATTTGGAAAAATGGGACAGATACACCACTATGAGTGCAAAAGACCGTGCGGAACGAGGAGAAAACCCAAATCTTTACCACTTTTTAGTGAAACCTGCTTTCCGTTTTTTTCAAGATTACTTCCTCAAATTAGGAATATTGGACGGACTTACAGGCTATATTTTATGCACACTTTCAAGTATGTCCGTTTTTATGCGTTACCTAAAAGTCCGCCAATTCAATCAAGACAAAAATGGCTAAGAAAAAAAGTTCCGCCAAAGAAACGGCAAGTCAAAATAAAAGATTGTTGCTTCAACTAAAGAAAAAGAAAGAAGGAGCTTTAGACCGACAAATTAATGAATTGGATAAAAAAGCCTTCCAAACCATTGATTGCTTGACTTGTGCCAATTGTTGCAAAACTACCGGGCCTCTATTTACCGACAAAGACATAGTCCGTATCGCCAAGCATCTACGCCTAAAACCCGGAAAATTCGTAGAAAATTATTTGCGTATAGACGAAGACAACGATTACGTCTTACAGCAATTGCCTTGCCCGTTTTTAGACCACGAAAACTATTGTACTATATACAACGTCAGACCGAAAGCCTGTGCCGAATATCCACATACTCAAATGCGAGGACAGAAAAAAATGTTGCCCTTAATGCTCAAAAATGCAGAGATATGTCCCGCTGTTGAAAATATATTAACAGAACTAAAGAAACATACCCTTTAAATTTTTACTTTTGAAGAAGGTTTGGACGTTCCCCCACTCAGCAAAACAAACATATCGCTACCGCGAAACGTTAGTTTTGCAGATTGGGGTCGGGTTATCCACTATATCTTTTGGTTTGCATATATGCAACAAACCAAAAGGATGCCGTTCCTATCCCTAACGCGGGTGAAATTGGCGGATAGCAAGTGAATTTTTGGTTTCTTAGACGATGAATAAAAATTTTGCATAGCCCCAGCTATGGAAAATTTTTATGAAGAGGTTATTTACAGTTTGGATATAAAAGTGAAATTAGCTTATTTTCTTTTCAATCTAGGCATTTTTAAGAAGCATAGCCATAGCTATGGTTCGCAAAAATAACGACGAGTGAAATGAAAAGAACTAATTTAAACTTATAGACAAGCTGTAAACAACCTCTAATAAGTATAAGAAATCTAAAAACTCTTTATATCGTCTATTTTGCCCGTGTTAGGGATTCAATCCCTAACGCAAAAAAGTACATACAAACATGATACATATAAAAAACTACATAAACGGAGAATTAATAGAACCGTTAAATCAAGAATACTTAGACAATTACAATCCTGCAACGGGAAAAGTATATAGCTATATCCCTGATTCTACAGAAGAAGATATCGAAAAAGCTTACCAGTCAGCTCGTGAAGCCTTTCCTTCGTGGAGTAAAACAACAAGAGAAGAACGCTTTAGAATATTAAACAAAATAGCCGATTTAATCGAGCAAAATTTAAAAGAATTAGCTGAAGCGGAATCAACCGATAACGGAAAACCCGTGAAATTAGCCCGAAAAGTAGATATTCCGAGGGCATCAAGCAATATCCGGTTCTTCGCAACGGCAATTCTTCATTACGCATCCGAAAGCCACGATATGAACGGAGTAGCAATCAATTACACCTTGCGTAAACCCATTGGAGTAGTCGGTTGTGTTTCCCCTTGGAATTTACCATTATATTTGTTTACTTGGAAAATAGCACCTGCACTAGCTGCTGGAAATACGGTTGTAGCAAAGCCATCGGAAATAACCCCGATGACTGCCTATCTCTTTTCAAAGTTATGTATTGAGGCGGGCTTGCCCAAAGGGGTCTTAAATATTGTCCACGGTTTAGGAGCTAAAGTAGGTAGTGCCATAACCAAGCACAAAGGAATAAAAGCCATTTCTTTTACCGGAGGAACAGCAACAGGAGCTGAGATTGCCAAAGTTGCAGCACCTATGTTCAAAAAACTGAGTTTAGAGTTGGGAGGGAAGAATCCCAATATTATTTTTGCCGATTGCAATTTTGAAGAAGCACTTCGTACAACGGTAATGTCCTCTTTTGCCAATCAAGGTCAAATATGTTTATGCGGTTCGCGTATTTTCGTACAACGCCCAATTTACGAAAAATTCAAAACCGCCTTTGTCGAAAAGACCAATAAATTAAAAGTAGGAGACCCAAAAGATGCTACAACAAATTTAGGTGCTTTAGTTTCAAAAGAACATTTAAAAAAAGTAGTAAGTTATATCCGATTAGCCAAAGAAGAAGGCGGAACGATATTGACAGGAGGTGAACAAGTACATTTAGAAGGAGAACTTTCCGAAGGAAATTATTTACGACCTACGATAATTGAGGGCTTAACCTTTGATTGTAGAACCAATCAAGAAGAAATTTTCGGTCCCGTAGTAACCATTATGCCTTTTGAAACCGAAGAAGAAGTTCTACTATACGCCAACAGTACGAAGTACGGTTTAGCGGCAACGGTGTGGACACAAGATGTAACACGAGCCAATAGAGTCGCTTCAAAATTAGATTCTGGCATTGTGTGGGTAAACTGTTGGTTAGTTCGCGACTTAAGAACACCATTTGGAGGAGTAAAAAGTAGCGGAGTAGGTAGAGAAGGTGGTTTTAATGCACTGAATTTCTTTACCGAACCTACTAATGTTTGTATAAAACTGTAAGTATAAAAATTGAAACCAATCAGGTAGCTTTGTAATAGAATTTCACTTGTGGATTTAAGGTTAAATAAGTTATAGAT
>JALWSJ010000191.1 GCA_026993705.1 Flavobacteriales bacterium | reverse complement strand
TTCGTGTTAGGGATTCCAACTAACGTAAAAATATAACATTGATAATCAATCGATTATAAAACTGCCAATATTTTTACGTTAGCTCAAAAACTCAACTGTTTTTCACAGTCGCTTAATCGTCCCTAACGCGGACGGAATGAGAACTAAAAAAGCGAGTTTTAGTTTCTTTAGACGATGAAAAATTCTACCTCCAAACAGTACTACTCCGAATCAATAAACCGAATTGATGTTTCCACAACTTCTTGAAGGTCCTTAGGCAACGTATCTTGTTCCCAAGGATGCTTACTTCCAAAGGTATGACCTGCATTCTCTATCAACACCAATTGAGCAATAGGATTCCAAGATTTCAAATTTAGAGCTTCTTGCACATCTACTGCTTCATCGTTTGTTCCGTGAATAATCAAAAAAGGTTTATATAATTGCTTCACACATGATTTAATATTTAATCGATGTTCATTGCGAATAAAATCTTCATAAAACGAATAGAAATGTGGCATTTTTTGCTTTGTTCTACCGTTCTTGATGTAGTAAACTCCACTTTCTTTCCACTTATCCAAAAGTTCTCCTTTAATAAATCGTTTCTTAAAATCAGATACAGCCGCCCAAGTAATCACTCGTCTAACAAACGATGATTCTTTTGCTCCAATTAGTGCTATTCCCCCTCCTCTACTGTGTCCTATCAGCGTTATATTATTTTTATTGAACGAATAAGTAGTTTGCATTTGCGTCCAAGCCAAAACCGTATGCAAATCTTCTACTTCTTTGGTATAAGTATTTTTACCAAAAGTATCTAAATCCGGAAAATCAATAGGGCTATCAATTGTTCCGCCATTGTGCGAAAAATTAAATTTCAAAAAAGAAAAACCATTACGAGCAAATGTTTCAGCGACTAGATTCCATGCCCCCCAATCTTTAAAGCCTTTATAACCATGACAGAACACAACAAGAGGAGAGTTTACACTCTCCTCCTTGTAAGTAATATCGGCTACAATATCTTTTTCTCTGCCTGTTGGTATGATTAACTCTTTTTGAATAATCATAATGAGAATTATTTTTTGATGATTATCTTCTTATTAAGAATAGCTTGATTTTCGGTTTCTATTCTTACGAAATAAATGCCTTGTGCCAAATCGGTTGTATTTATTCGTTCTACTTCTCCATTAAAAGCCGATATAGAATGAACTATTTTTCCTTGACTATTTGTAATGGTTATCGATTTTAAATTTGTTCCAAAATGATTAACATTTACAAACGTATTGGCAGGATTCGGATACAACGTTATATTATCGTCTTTGTTTTCAAACACACCAACCGCTCCAGCTCTTTCCATCCAAATATCTAATTGATATGTACCTAAACTATTATAAAAGAAAGGAACTACATCTACGTAAATAGAAGCATCAGCAGTTAGAAAAGGAATACTCAAAGTATCCATTTCTTCATCATCATAAAAGTCTGACCATACTCCATCATTTTTCACTTTAAATATCACATCGTTAGTAAACATTCCTTGTGGCGAATTATAACTATCTTTAACTTTTGCATATATTCTGTAAGAATATCCTGCATCTAAATCAATTTTGTAATAATCATTACTATCAGCTGTTACCGAATGTACATTTGCCCCAACAGTTTGAAAACTTGCTTGGTCTTGTAGCCAAGCCAAAGGAACTGCATAAGCCGAACTTTCTTGGTTGTTGTTTTCGTAAGCATCTGGCAGATTAGTTGTATAGTTCAATCCAACAATATCCACATCTACTGAATTTGGATAATTACCATTCTCTATAATTTCCCACGTTCCTCCATTGGGTTTGTGCCATATAACCAACTTATACGTACCTGGGTCTTGACTTAATCCTGCATGATTATAGACAATCGTTTGCGTTCCATTTGCTGCAATGGTATAACTTCCGTGGTCTATTTCTGTTACCCACGTTCCATCTACTTGATGAAGATCAATCGAAATATCACCAGAAAAATCGATCGTGTTGTTATTTAATATTTCAAATTCTACAGTAAAAGGATTGTCTTTTTCTATCGGTGAAGGATTAACTAAAATATTTCCATTGGATAACAACCCTTGCGGATTTATTCCATTTACAGAAACATTTAATGGATTGGTAAAGCCGTCTTCTGCAGCCAACACCCAATTACTATTGGTTGCATTTTGAATATAAATTCCCAATTTATAATCACCTGGAGGTACGCTTAAACCATTCGTTGTAAAAGTTAATGAAACATAGTCATTAGCTGGGATAATAATGTTGTTTTTTATTTCAATGTTTCCAACAAAAGCATCATTCAGATTGTAAAGAGAAGCTTTTACACTTCCGTTATAAGTCAAATTACCATAATTTGCGATATCAGCACTTACTGTAAAAGGTGCATTAAAAGGTATAGAAGGAGAAGAAAGTGTAATATTTCCAAACATTCTAACATCAGTATTCTGTGCTACGGGTTTTATTTTTATGATAGCACTTTGCGTATTGTTGAACGTATAAGTAGAACCAGGGTTCAAATTATTGATTTCAAAGTATCCATCAGCATAGCCACCCCAACCCCAGTTGACGTGGAATTTATCGTTTACATCATAACCGTCGAGAACAAAAGCGTGTCCTGCTTGTGGTGAAGGACAAAATCCACTGTGGTAAACAACAAGTGCATTATCTAAATCTGATTTGATTTTTGCTTTCCATGAAGTAAGCGAGTAATGGCTTCTTTTTATGAATTGAGCGGAGTTATCATAAGAAAAATAATTTACCAATGCATCGGGAACTAAGCGGCTAAAAGCACCGCTGTTACCAGGGCTGTAATTCATATCTAACGAAACACCAACATGATACATCAATTTAGCAATAGCTTCTTTTTCGGCTTGGGTTGAAGAGCTCGTTAAATGATTGGGCATTATACTCCACTCGTAAGTTGTTGCTCCAAAATTAGCTGAAAGTGTTCCGTAATCGTTATGATTATATGAGTGAGAACCATTACCTGTAACTGGGTGGTTATGATACTTCATAATTTGAGAAGTAGCAGTTGCTACACACCCTGTTGGTGTACCACCAGGGCAAAATAAATTATATCCACCTGAGGATTGACTCCATGTTGTTGTTGTTAAAGGTGACACACTACTTTTAGTAGAAGGCACGATAATACCGCTTTTTAAATTTGACCATCTTTTTTGTATGGAAGTCGGTGCGGTTAAATGTTGATTGGTTGCAATGTATTTTACCTCTTTTGCAACATTAAACAACAGCTTTTTAAGTCCGTTGGGTAATTTTGCATAATCGTAAACGCCTTTATCTGTGTAACCGATAATCGGTACGGTCTTGTCATCACCCGAAACGAATACAAATCCATTATTTTGATTGATTTGTACTACATAATAGGCAACATGTTGATTTCCAAAATTATCTGAATAATTTTTTTGCCCTACTAAACTTGTTGAAACAGAAGTTAGTGTTAAATTCTTTTCTGTTGCAACGTGCGTCTGTGCTGTATTCAATGCTTGACTAATTGTTACGTCTTTCGCCCATGAATAAAAGGTTACAAAAGATAAAAAAAGTGTAATGATAATATTTTTCATACTTGAAATAGTTGTGTTTTCGACAAAGGTAAGGAAACAGGAATAAAAATTCCACTTTCATGTATTTATTTCATTTCGCGTTAGGGATTGGTATCCCTAACACGTGCTGAATAGAAGCACATAAAGTATTTTTATTTCCTTTATCCTGCTTCATAAAATATTTCCATAGCTCGGCTATGCAAATATTTTCTTCATTGTCTAAAGAAACTAAAATTCACTTTCTTATACTTCATTCAACACGCGTTAGGGATAGAAACGGCATCCTTTTGCCCTCCCTCCTTTTGGAGGGCAAAAGATCTAGTGGATAGCCCGACCCTCATTAGCCAAACAAACGTTCCGCCTTAGCGGTATGTTTGTTTAGCTAATGAGGGGAACGCCCAAAGACTACAACTTAATGAATTTACCACTTAGGGTTTTATCGTTGTTTTTGCTGTGAAATTGATAATAATAATTGCCTTGTGCTAATTTTGATAAGTCTAAATAAAGGTAATCTTGTATGCCTTTGATAGTTTGGATAAGCTGTCCAAATTCGTTGTAAATACTAATGGTATAAGGAAAATTCACAGGTTGATTGTAATAAAAATATGCCGAATTAAACGCTGGGTTTGGGTAAACTCCATGACCTCCTACATTACTTTCGGCAATGGGGGGCGGTGGTGTATAACGCAATAAGAAGAGTCCGTTTTTACGGTCAGAAATCAGTAGTCTTCCACTGGGTAAGAGTGCATAAATTCCCCACGCTCCACGATAGTCGCTGTTATCGGGGCTATCGTAGGTGTCATAATAGGCTACTCGCTTAGGTTGGGCAGGGTCTTTTAGGTCGTATATTTGTAATCCGTCTGCATAGTAAGAAAAATAAGCATAACGTCCTTTTACCATTACATTATGAGGGATTGTATTGACAAATGTCGGCGGTTTTTCTGCTGCCAGTACTTTGATGTCGCTTAAATCCGAAACATCGCACACTTTGAATCGGTTACTTGGGTTTTCATCGCAAAAGACTAAAATTTTACTATCGTCGGAGAGCCAGCCCGAATGGGTATAGCCTTGGTCGGGATAAAAGGGTAAATTACCTAAAGGTAAAGGCATAGTAGGCGTACTATAATCCAAAACGACTACTCCATCTCCTGGCACGAATAAATACGCAGTGTCTTTACGCACAAAAATATCGTGAACGTAATTGACTAAATCATAATTACTCACCAAAGTTGGTTGAACGGGATTGGATAACGAAAGTACGCGTAGGGCATTCATTCCAAAATTATCGGTATTTCCGCATGAATAGAGCAAGGCTGAAGTGGTGTCGATAAAGATATTATGGCTTCGTAAAATAAACTCATTGCTTTCATAGACAATCGGTATGAAATCGGGCAAATATTGTAAATCGTAAATTCGTAAAGCACTACTTCCTTCGTCTGAAACTTCATATAAATAATGCAAATACGTATGATAATCGCGGTGTATAACATCATCGAAAACACCCAATTTAAAGTCAATTAACTCTAACTTATCGTTTGGTGTTATTCGGAAAAAATGCGTTCCTTTTGTTGAACCGATTACAGCATACTCTTCACCCTTAATCTTCCAACCCCACGTTTCGTTATAGATGGATTCATTGTCAAAAGTAGTCGGTAAGGTTCGATCCACCCATTGGTCGAGCAACTCTACATCCTTTATTGTTTGTGCATAATAAAAGAAGGGAATTAATAAAAGTATGTGAAGAAATATTATTTGCAACATATTAGTTCGAAGATAATGGAAATATCGTTATAAATCAATTATGATGCAACTAAAAAAAGCCGTTGCTTAGGCAACGGCTTTTTTTAGTTAATTATCGGATGTAGTTACTTTTTCTTTTCTAAAGTAATGACTTCTTTTGCATTCCATTGACCGCTAGAAGAACCACTATCTCCATTGTTTGACCAAGACTCTTTTTCTTCGTCAACTAATATTAATGATTTTCCTTTAGATTCTTGAACGGTATAAACCATAGCTACATCATAACCTGTATCACTACCTGTATATGATGATTCTTCAACTGTAGAATTTCCATTCAAGGTAGAAGTTTTCTTTGTATGGTTATCTTCTTTTAAAATAGTGAAGGCAATTCTTTCATTCTTTTTAAATTCACCTGATTTATTTTTACTTAATAAAGCCCAAGTTCCTGAAATCTTAGAGGTTTTTTCTTCTACAACTTGAATGCCTGAATTGGTGTAAGAATAAGTAATGTTTTTATTCTCTTCCCAAGTCCCTTTTTTATCTATCGTCCAAGTCCATTCATTCACTTTTACAGACTTGGTTAAACTTGAGTTACCACCTGTTTCAGTTCTTGTACCTGACTCACCGTCTAAGTTTTCTGAAACAGTAGATGTTGTCTTTTCGTACTTAGAAACTTTCCAGTCTTTAGAAACTTTTCTTTTTGATGTTTTTTTACATGAGCTGAATGAAACACTAAGTGCCAATACACTCAATCCTAATATGATTGCTTTTTTCATTTTATTTCGTTTGTAACTATTCAGCCTGATTAGAATCCAGCATAGCTAGTAAAATAATGTTTTCGAATATTGAAGCAGAATTTTTAATTGAAGTGTCAACAACCGACCTCAATATTGCATAGGCTTTATG
>JALWSJ010000190.1 GCA_026993705.1 Flavobacteriales bacterium | reverse complement strand
CTCGCCTGTCGGGGCGAGTCCCGACTCCCCGAAGGGTCGCCGAAGGCATTGTGCAAGAGGTGTTATTTTTTTAACAAAATAATTTACATTTTGCTTGTTTTAATCATAGAATACGTTAGGGATAGAACGGCGTGTTTGAGCTCTTTTTTGCTTGCTTGCTGTTTGCAAGCAAAAAAAGCGAGTAGTGATAGCCCGACCCTAATTGACAAAAGAAACGTTTCGCGTTAGCGATATGTTTCTTTTGTCAATTAGGGGAACGCCCAAAAATAAAATAAGGGTATTAACGTTTGGTTTTATTGTATCTTTATCGTGATTTAAGAAACTAAATTTTGCTATTAGACCGCAGGAACGTCATATTATTTTTTACAGAGCTATTGGTTTGTGCTTCTTTTTTGTGGTAGCTACATTAAGCTATGCTCAGGATAATCGTGTGTTTAAAGAGTTGATGGTGAGGACAGATAGTGTGTACGTGATAGATAGTGTTAGTATTTCTCCTTTTGATTTTGTTGTTTTATCTAGAGATAACGATACTGTTGATGCTCGGTATTTTTCGGTAGTGTTTTCGAGTGCTAAATTTACGTGGAAAGGAAAAGACAAGGATACACTTTACTTAAAATATAGGCAGTTACCTTTTTTATTTACAAAGACTTATTCGCACAAAGATTCTACGATACGTTTTGCGAAAGAGAAAAATGAATTGAAACCTATTCGCTATACTTCGGAACCATCAACTTCTGATTTGTTTGGGAATTATGGGCTGAACAAGTCGGGGAATATATCGAGAGGGGTGATGTTTGGTTCGGCTCAAAATCTATCGCTTAATTCTAATTTGAATTTGCAACTTTCGGGTAAAATAAGTAACGATATAGAAATTTTAGCTTCGATTACGGATAATAATTTACCGATTCAACCCGAAGGGAATACTCAGCAAATTAATGAATTTGACCAAGTGTATATTCAGTTGTTTTCGGGGGATAAATGGAAACTGCAAGCGGGTGATTTTTGGTTGAAAAATCCGAAGAATTATTTTTTGAAATACAATAAGAAAGCACAGGGAGCTTCGTTTTATAAACAAACTCAATTGAACGATAAGTTTGTTGCGAAAAACAAGGCGAGTATTGCCGTTTCTAAGGGGAAATTTGCACGCCATATTTTACAAGGTGTAGAAGGAAATCAAGGACCTTATAAACTAAAAGGGGCAAACAATGAGCCGTTTATCGTGATATTGAGTGGAACGGAACGTGTTTTTATTGATGGCAAACTTTTAACAAGGGGTGCAGTAAACGATTATACGATTGATTACAATACCGCAGAGGTTACGTTTACGGCTAATCAAATCATCACTAAGGATAAGAGGATTATTGTTGAGTTTCAATATTCGGATAAGAATTATGCTCGTTCCATAGTGGAAAGCACCAATGAATTTGTAAGCAAAAAATCGAGGTGGTATGTAAATGTTTATTCGGAACAAGATGCTAAAAATCAGCCTTTGCAACAAGACTTGTCGAATGCGGAAAAGAGTTTTTTAGCACAGATTGGCGATAGTATAGCTAGGGCTTATTTTCCGAGTGTTGACTCTGTGGAGTACAATAGCAATCAAGTTCTTTACAAGAAAATAGATTCTTTGGGCTACACTGTTTTTGTGTATTCTAATTCGCCAGATAGTGCTCATTACAACGTTTCTTTTTCTAAAATAGAAGGAGATTACATTTTAGATGATTTTGTTGCTTTTGGAAAGGTGTACAAATGGGTTGCCCCCGATACGGTTGCAGGAAAGTTAGTACACAAAGGAGAGTATGCTCCCGTGAGGATATTAATCGCTCCGCAAAAACATCAGTTTGTTTCTGCGGGAACGGAACAACAACTCAATAAAAACACATCTTTAAAAATTGAAACGGCTTTGAGCAATAAGGATATAAACACTTTTTCAAATAAAGACAGCAAAGACGATTTGGGCGGAGGATTTATGTTGAGTTTGGTCAATAAAAAAGACAGTGTTTTAAAAAATTGGACATTACAAAATACGGTAAACGCCGAGGTGCGAACGCAATATTTTTCGCCCGTGCAGTGGTATCGTTCGCCAGAGTTTATCAGAGATTGGAATATAAAAGGAGTAAACACACAAGCGTTTCAAACTTTGGGAAATGTAGAACTGAAACTTTTTCGGAAACAAAATGCTTTTACCTACGGCATAAAAAACTATACGATAGATAAAGTTTACTCTGGGTTGAAAAATTATATCCGAATCAACTCATCTACCTCAAAAAGCTTGTTTGTTGACTTTAAAGGTAGTTTTCTTCACTCAGAAGGTAGTTCTACTTCAAATTATTTCAGGCATAAAACCAATATGTACCAAAAAATAAAAAAATGGAAGATTGGGTTTAAGGATATTCAAGAGAATAATCAAAAGAGAAGCGGAGATAGCTTATTGGCAACATCGTATCAATTTTACGACTGGCGAACGTATATTTCCAAGGGTGATTTGGGAAGTTCTTTTGTTGAGGTTTATTACGGGCAACGCTCAGATAAAAAACCGTTATCGAACGAATTGAGTTCAGCTACATTTGCAAAAAATGTGGGCGGTAAATGGGTGAGGCGTTTTAGTGCAAAGCATCAGGTTACTTTAAACACGAATTACAGAACGCTTATGATAAAGGATACAAATTTGGTTTCCATACGACCAGAAAACACCTTGTTAAGCCGTCTTACGCATAGAATAAAATTATTTAAAGGCGGTGTAACCTTTTCTACCTTCTATGAAATAGGAAGTGGTTTGGAACTAAAAAAAGAATTTACTTACATAGAAGTAACCGCTGGGCAAGGAACTTACACGTGGAACGACTACAACAACGACGGAGTAAAACAGCTCAATGAATTTGAAGTTGCCGTATTTTCTGACCAAGCTAAGTATATTCGGGTTTTTACGCCTTCTAATAATTACGTAAAAACGTACAATTCGGGATTTAATGAAGTAGTGAATATCAATCCAAGATATTTTTTAAAGAAAAAAAGCAAGTTGAATAAATTTATCAATCGGTTTACTACGCAAACGCGGTTAAGAAGTAATAGAAAAACCACACTAAAAAATATTGAAAATTATGCGAATCCGTTTATTCAAAATATAGCTGATTCAAGTTTGTTGTCGTTGCAAAATTCGTTTAGGAACTCTATTTATTTTAATCGTTCCAACCCTAAATTTGGTATAGAATACACGTATATTTCTACGCAGAATAAAACGCTTTTGGTGAATGGTTTTGATAGCAAAATAAGAAAAAACAATGAAGTAAATGTACGATGGAACATTACGCCGTATTTTCTTTTTCAAATCAAACAGGCTTTGGAAAATAAACAATCATCAGCCGATTATGCAAACAATCGAAATTACAACATAGAAGCAATAAAAACCGAAGGTAAACTCTCTTTTCAACCTTCGACAAAATATAGGGTTTCTATAATAACCGCTTACAAAGACAAAAGAAATCTATTGCCGTCTGCTGAAAAAGCTTTCATTAACCGTTACGGATTAGAAATGAAGTACAATAGCCTAAAAAAAGGAGTTGTTACAGCGTCATTTAACTATGTTAATAACATTTATTTAGGTTCGGAAAATCAAGCGGTAACCTTTGAAATGTTGGAAGCCTTACAAAAGGGAAAGAACTTTACGTGGGTTTGTTCAATCCAAAGAACTTTAGCTAACAACCTTCAGCTTACCTTAAACTATAACGGTAGAAGTAGTAAAAACAATCCGATTGTACATACTGGTGGAGTACAAGTTCGTGCGTTCTTTTAAGGCGTTAAGACTGTTGCAAAACTCATTATATAAAAATATTCAAGGTTAGAGAAATTTTTTAACCGCAGTTATCGGTTACGTCTATGAGTAGTGGCGGGATTTCCAACACTTTTGTTCATTTTTAACACTTTGCTTGCCATTACTTATACACAATGCTAGCCAAAGTGTTTTTTATTTCTTTGTTAGTAAATTCATTAATTGTTCATTGATATAATAATTACCTGTCCCCAATTTTTCTTTTCTTAACAAACCGTCTTTTGCTAATTCGTTTAAATATTTTGCTGCTGTTATCCTTGAAACGCCTAAATCTCGTTCTATAAACTCAATTTTTGTATAAGGATGCTTAAATAAGTTGTTTAATAAATCTTGACTGTAAAACTTATAATTATCGCGTAATAAGTTTTTATACTCAAACATTAAATCTCTTATTTTACCGATTAACTCTGTTGTTTCTTTTGAAACCTGTTCAATTCCGTCTAACATAAACAGTAACCAGTTTTCCCAATTGTCGGTTTCCCTAACTTCCTGCAATAATTTATAATAATCTGCCTTTTTCAAAATAATATACCGACTTAAATACAGAATAGGTAAATTCAATAAATCTTTCATTACTAAGTATAGAACATTAATGATCCTTCCTGTTCTACCATTTCCGTCATAAAAAGGATGAATACTTTCAAACTGGTAATGAATTATTGCCATTTTTACCAATGAGTCAAAATCGGACATTGTGTCATCATTGATAAATTGTTCCAAATTTGCCATTAAGTTTAAAATCTCGTAATATTCTTGTGGTGGAGTATAAACAGTTTCTCCTGTTGTTGCATTTTTTAGAGCTGTTCCAGGAAGTTTCCTAAATCCGGCTTTGTTTTTCTCTAATTCGGATTGAATTTCTATGATGTCATTATTCGTTAATATTTTTTTTCTTGATATTAGGGCAAATCCTTTTTTTAATGCTGATATGTAGTTTTGAACTTCTTTGGCGTTTAATGATTTAAAGCCTTCAATATTTAAATCCGCTTTGTAAATATCATCGTGCGTTGTAATTATATTCTCTATTGCAGAACTGTCTTTTGCTTCTTGCAATCCTAATGTATTAATCAAAATGTTTTCATTTGGGGTTATAGAAACAACACCTTTTAATTCTGCTAATGCACGGTGAGCTGATGCAAGTTTTTTTAAAACTCGTTTTGTCTCGATATCTTTTTCTATTGGTAATTTTTTTAACATTTAATTTTCTTTTGTAAAGTTTTATCTGTTTTCTTTACAAAGATAGGTGCTTTTGATAAGAAAATTAAATAATTTTTACATAGTAGTTTTTTAATGAGAAGTTTTATGAGTTTTCTTTACATTTTAGCTAACGATTTGATAATAAGGATTAAAAAATTCGATAACGCAGAGAATTGAAGTAGAATGAGTTTCTTTTCAGTTTTAAGTAATATTGCAACGCTCCTATATTGCCTTAAATCATTTGCGGATGTATAAGGTATTAGATTTTTACACCTAAACAAAAAAACGCCCTCAATGTTATTGAGAGCGTTTTTATTAATGCTATTTATCTGCGTTTAAGGCAGGTTAACTGTTTCTTCGTTTGTTTTGCCTTCTTCTATTTTTATAATTCCGAGAATGTCACCGTTTACTTCAATGTCCAAAACGGCTAAACCTGCTTGACCAGATTTAAACTCTTCTGTATAGTTGAATGTTGCCTTTCCAGAGGCGTCGGTTGTTTCTTCTTTGTCTAAGCGTAAGTCTGTACCCAATGAATCTGTTGCGTGCTTGTAGTACAATTTAACCGTTGCACCTGGAACGGGAGCATTAGCAGCGTCCAAAACGGTAATAACAGCCGTTGTTTTTTTCTCTTTATAACAAGAAGAAATAGAGGTTGCAATCAAGGCAACAAAAAGTAAAAATACGGTATTTTTAAGTAATGTTTTCATAATGTTTTAGTCTTTTTTCAATCACTTTTATTGTAAATTGCTTTACTTTGCAGAACAACAAAGTTATAAAATAATATTTAATATGTTGCAAGCAAGAAGTTTAAAAGTTTTTTTTGTCGTTGCTTTACTAACGTCATTTAGTAGCTGTGGGTTGCTTAAAAACTCAAAAAAAACCGAAAAAACCGAAGAAAAAACAGCTGAGGTTCAGACTGAAGAACAAGAGGAAGAACAAGAAGAACCAAAAGTGCCTGAATTTAAACCCGCTTCGGTAGTGAAATTCACCACGTCGGAAGGTGATTTTATTGTTCGATTATACGAAGGAACGCCTTTGCATCGGGAAAATATGACCAAGTTGATTCAACAAGGATATTATGATGGAACGTTATTTCACCGAGTGATTAAGGATTTTATGATTCAAGGCGGTGATCCAGAATCAAAAGATGCACCGAAAGAGAAACGACTAGGAAATGGAGGACCAGGATATACCATTCCTGCGGAGTTTACCCAAAAATA
>JALWSJ010000189.1 GCA_026993705.1 Flavobacteriales bacterium | reverse complement strand
ATTATGGGAAACAATCAAGAAAACATTGCTTTCCCTTCATCTTTGTGTGCCGAAAGGGTAGCTATTTTTTATTGTAAAGCAAATTATCCTGATTCTAAAATCAGAAAAATAGCCATTACAGCAAAAGCAATTAAAGAAGCCTACCACGAAGTAGTAACGCCTTGTGGTTCGTGTAGGCAAGTCATTAGTGAATACGAAAGAAATCAAGGAAGTCCGATTGAGATTATCTTAAAAGGAGAACAAGAGGTTTTAATCTTTAATTCCATTAAAGATTTATTGCCTTTATCTTTTGAGTCATTGGTGTTAAGAAAATAAATAAAGAGATCAATTTTAAAGCAGAAAAGCAAGTCAAAGGACTTACTTTTCGTATATATAGACGTTTCGTTCTATCTGTAAAAACAGGAAAAACAAAACGAGAAAAAACGGCAACCTGTTGAGGTTACCGTTTAGTTTGTTGAAAATTGATACGATTTACATCATACCCGGCATACCACCGCCCATTGGAGGCATAGCAGGCATTTCTTCTTCCTCGTCAGCAATGATACATTCGGTAGTTAATAGCATCGAAGCAACCGAAGCGGCATTTTCAAGAGCAATTCTCGAAACTTTAGTCGGGTCGATAACTCCGGCATTCAATAAGTTTTCAAATTTTTCGGCTCTTGCGTTGTATCCGAAATCATCTTTTCCTTCCCTTACTTTTTGAACGATAACCGCACCTTCGCTACCTGCATTTGCTACAATTTGACGAAGAGGTTCTTCAATAGCTCTTTTGATGATAGCAATCCCCGTAGTTTCGTCTTCGTTCGCTCCTTTTAAATCTTCTAAAACAGAAGAAGAACGGATATAAGCAACGCCACCACCCGGAATAATTCCTTCTTCTACTGCAGCTCTCGTAGCCGCTAAGGCGTCATCAACTCTATCTTTTTTCTCTTTCATTTCCACTTCAGAAGCTGCTCCGACGTACAATACCGCAACACCGCCGGCTAATTTAGCCAAACGCTCTTGTAATTTTTCTCTGTCGTAGTCAGAAGTTGTAGATTCAATTTGAGCTTTTATTTGTTTTACACGAGCTTCAATTGCTTCCTTATCTCCTTTTCCGTTTACAATAGTTGTGTTGTCTTTATCAATATCTACTTTTTCAGCAGTTCCCAACATCTCAACTGTTGCACCTTCAAGAGTAAATCCTCTCTCTTCCGAAACAACCGTACCGCCTGTTAAGATAGCAATATCTTCCAACATCGCTTTTCTTCTATCTCCAAATCCCGGAGCTTTAACGGCCGCCACTTTAAGTCCTGCTTTAATTCTATTGACAACTAAAGTTGAAAGAGCAGCACTATCTACGTCCTCGGCAATAATTAACAAAGCTCTACCTGATTGAGCAACCGGTTCTAAAACAGGAAGTAAATCATTGATGTTTGAAATCTTTTTATCCGTAATCAAGATATAAGGATTTTCAAACTCTGTAATCATTTTTTCAGCGTTTGTAACAAAGTAAGGAGATAAATATCCGCGGTCAAATTGCATACCTTCTACCACTTTTACCTCAGTTTCCGTTCCTTTGGCTTCCTCAACCGTAATAACTCCATCGTTACTTACCGCACGCATGGCTTCAGCAATCAATCCACCAATTTCTTCATCATTATTGGCAGATATAGAAGCTACCTGTTTTATTAAGTCGTTGTTTGTTCCTACCTCTTTAGAGATACTTTTCAATTCACCGACAATTGTAGTAACAGCTTTATCAATTCCTCTCTTTATATCCATTGGGTTTGCACCTGAAGCCACGTTTTTCAGCCCTTGTGTGATAATAGCTTGAGCCAACACAGTAGCCGTAGTTGTACCATCTCCGGCTAAATCATTGGTTTTTGAAGCAACTTCCTTTACCATTTGAGCCCCCATATTTTCCATAGGGTCTTTCAGCTCTATTTCTTTAGCAACGGTTACCCCATCTTTAGTAACGTGCGGAGCTCCGAATTTTCGGTCAATTACCACGTTTCTTCCCTTAGGACCTAAAGTTACTTTTACAGCGTTCGCCAAAGCATCAACACCTTTTTTTAAGCTATCTCTAGCATCTATATCAAATTTTATTTCTTTTGCCATTTTTCTAGTATTCGTTTTTAAGTTTTAGTTATTAATTTCAAGAAAGTTTTACCGATTCATTCGGTTATTCTTCAATAACAGCGTAAATATCACTTTCTTTCATAATCAAATAGGTCTTTCCGTCAATGACAATCTCGTTACCACTGTATGCACCGAACAAAACTGTAGCCCCCTCCTTAACCGAAAAGGTCAATTTCTCACTCCCGGTTGCAATTACAGTTCCTCTTTTCGATTTTTCTTTAGCAGTATCAGGAATAATGATTCCTCCTGCTGTTTTTTCTTCTGCAGCGTGTGGTTCAATCAGAACTCTGTCTGCTAACGGTTTAATATTTACTCCCATTTTAAATCTAATTTTTAGTTTTAGTAATTCAGTATTTCGTCAACACCTTAGTCAGAATTTGTGCCAAGTTTATTTTTGTAATACTAAATAGCACTTCTTGGTTAGAGTAAAAACAATCAAACCTTTTGTATATCAAGTGCTAAGAATAATTGAGTGAATAATAATTCAAAATCAGAAATAAAAAACTATGACAATTAAGCTAAAAAAATGTCAGCCCTAAACTGTCAATCTGACACGATAATAAAAAAGAAATTTTGGGCGTTCCCATTACGGCATAAAAAAGCAATTTCGTTCGCACTACCCTCCACTACATTACTTTTTAACGCCGTAATGGTCGGGCTATCCGCTATATCTTTTGCCCTCCAAAAGGAGGGCAAAAGGATGCCGCTCCTATCCCTAACGCGTTATATCATTTGAAAATAATAACGCTTTATTAGGTTCGTTTTAATATTTAAATGGTATTAAATGTAAGAAAGTGGAGCATACCTTTACAAATCATTCAAAAGCTATTTGTAACAAATGTATCCTGTAAAATGGTACAAAAACAAGGAATAGGCATCATTAATGTTTAACTTTGACATGAATTTATAAAACAACGAATCGTATTAATTATGAAACACTCAATATTCTTTTTATTTTTATTTGCGTTAAGCATATCTTCATGCAAAAAGCTCGACAAGAAAACACAATTTGATATAACGATAGAAAACGAAGTTGAAATATCGTCAATCGTTGGAGTGAACTTGCCTTTTAATCTTCCGACAACGTCAATCAACACAGAAATTAATCAACAACTGGAGTTGAAAAATAAAAAGAAGAAGAAAATCGAGAAAATTTACCTAACTGATTTGGAGCTGATTGTTTTGTCCCCTTCGGGGAAGAATCTAAATTTCTTAAAAGGAATTAAAGTTTACCTAAGTGCAGATGGGTTAGATGAAATATTGATTGCTGAAGCAGAAGATTTAGCCAATACAAACAGTCAAGACTTAAAAATCCCAACTCATAATGAACTTGATTTAACAAATTACGTCAAAAAAGATACCGTAAATTTACGAGTTGAAGTAACAACTGACGAAACCATTTTTCAAAAGGTAAAATTAAACGTAAAAAATACTTTTTGGGTCGATGCTAAAGTGTTAGGGGTTTAGAACGCGTTCAAACAAAAAAAAAGCACCCATTGGGTGCTTTTTTTGTTTGAAATTTCAAAGGTTTACAATTGAATTTTTCTGGTAACTAAAGTTCCGTCAAGTGTTAAGCTAACCAAGTATATACCTTTAGGTAAACTATTTAGGTTAATTGGCGAAGTTGTATTTAAGCCTTTATAAACCGAAACTTTTTGCTTCGTAACAATTTTACCTTCCATCGATAAAATTGAAATTTTTGCCATACCTTCTTTCTGAGCTTCAAATGACAATCTTACCTCTCCTTGATTGTTTAATACTTTAAAGCTATTATCCAATTCAGTAGAAGCACTTTGTTCAAGAATATCATTAGAGGTATCTTCTTGAATGGTTAATTTATTCAAGTGTACTTCATCACCGGAAGAAGAACCGTCTCCATTAGCAATCATACCTGCAGTATAAATGGTAACATCCCCTGTTCCCGCTGCCGGAGCTGTCCAATCAAAAGACCAGGTTGTTTGAACGGTTCCCGCGTGTGTGTGTGTAACATAATTTCTAGAATTAGCACCGGTAACTGGTTGTGTATTTGTAGCATCAGTAATTACCCAAGTTCCTGAATTTGTGTTTCCTGCGTCTTCTAGAGCTGTCGTTTCAAACCCGTTCTTAGGAGAAGCACTCGCAACAGTGATACTAACAGTATAAGTAGAACCTGGAACATATTTATTATTAGTTCCTGAAAAATTGATAGTTACTACATTAGAGTTAGGGATTGCAGTGCCGGAATGACAGAGAGTACAATTCATTTCACTAGGAGCACCGGTTGTTCCAAAAGGTGCTCCGTTAACGCGAGCATTGTAGTGAGAAAAACTTATTATTTCCTTATTATTTCTAGTAAAAGAAAACAACGAAAGTCCGGCAATTCCTATTGCCATAATTGAAAGTACATTTTTTTTCATATTTGTTTGGTTTTATATTATTACGAGTTAATAACTTATTGTGTTTATAAAGGTTGCCTCAAGCAATTAAAAAATGCGATACTCAAATTTTTCTTTAGAAAGTTCCTGATTTGCCTTGATTATTTTTTGTTTCAATCCTTCTTTATAAGCTACAGTTTTATCAAAAATCTCCTTGTTGTTTACCCCTAATATTTGAGCTGCTAAAATAGCGGCGTTAAGCGAACCGTTTATTCCAACGGTTGCCACGGGAATTCCCGGAGGCATTTGTACAATGGATAATAAAGCGTCTTGTCCTTCTAAAGAAGCTTTAATAGGGACACCAATAACAGGTACAGGAGTCATTGCGGCAATAACGCCGGGTAAGTGAGCCGCCATTCCTGCTGCAGCGATTACTACTCGTATCCCTCTGTCGTAGGCTTGAGTTGCAAATTCTTCAACCTTTTCCGGTGTTCTGTGAGCCGATAAGGCATTAATTTCAAAAGGAATTTGTTGGTCGTTAAGGAATTTGGCTGCTTTTTCCATAACCGGATAGTCACTAGTGCTACCCATAATGATACTTACAAGTGGTTTCATGGTATAAGTTTATATTTGGCGACTAATATAAACTTAATTTCTTAGTTTTTGTATAGAATTATAAAAACCTGCGTTTAACCAAATTAATAAATTCACTTGTCGTGGGTTTATTTGCATCCCATTTGTATTGAGGTTTTAGTACATTGTTTATGTATTCATCAGCTTCTATAAAGGAGTTGAAAGAATTTAAAGCGGTTATGGCTTGTTTGTAGGCTTCATTTTCTCCTTCAAATAAATCGTTCATAAACAAAAACCTTTGGTTTAGCCCGATAGCTTTTGCTAAATCCGAAATAGGTTGTTGACTGAGTTTGTCGGCTAAAGTGGGTTCGGCACGGTTTGCAAAACGGTCATTAATAGTAGGGGCAAATTCTTCCTTTTCGGAAGGATTTGGGTTAGTTCTTTGCGTGCTTAAACTTTTGTCTTGAGTTTCTTCTTTTTTTTCTTCAATATCAAAAAGAGGCTTTTGCTCTCCGATAGATTTTTTTACAGCCTCAATATGGTGTTCCGTTTCAATCGCGTCAATTAAATTAGTTTGGTTGGGAGCAACCTCCTCTTTTGGAGGAGAAAAATCAAAGCGAATACCTTTTACTTCTTCCTCTTGTTGAGTCCCTTTGACTTCCTTTTCTATAGCCAAATAATGTAAGACGGTTATACGTTCGTGAATGTTTCTAGCATTGTCCAACAAAATTTCTAAATCATATACCGAAAGTGTTCCGTTTTCTAATGATTCTATATTATTGGATAACGAACGGATTAGTTTGTTTAAGTCTTTGTATTCGCTTTTGTTGCTCATAATTTTTGTTTTGTTGAAAACCCTTGTCAAATTTCATTAAATAATTGTTGCGAGATTTATTACCTTTAGCGAACTTATTAACATTTACTATTGGAATAAATTGTGTTTTTAGAACAAAAAGGAAATAAAAAACAGCAAAAAGGCTGGATAGAAGTTGTCTGTGGTTCAATGTTTTCTGGGAAAACAGAAGAATTAATTCGCCGATTAAAAAGGGCTGAATTTGCCAAGTTGAAAGTGGAGATTTTTAAACCTTCGGTTGATACCCGTTATGATGAAAACGATGTGGTTAGTCATCAGGGGACAAGTATTCGTTCTACTCCTGTTCCGGCTTCTGAAAATATCCTTTTGTTAGCGAACGATGTTGATGTAATC
>JALWSJ010000188.1 GCA_026993705.1 Flavobacteriales bacterium | reverse complement strand
ATATAGATGCGATTTGTGAAAACACCCTAATTGATAATTTAGGGATTGTTTTTACTGAAGTTGGTCGAGATTATCTAGTTGCAGAAATGCCGGTTGATGAACGTACGTTTCAGCCCATGGGCTTATTGCACGGAGGTGCAAATGTAGCTTTAGCAGAGACGTTAGGGAGTGTTGGAACATACTTAATCATCGGTACGAAAACACATTATGGTGTTTGTATTGAAATTAATGCCAACCACATTGGAAGCATCATGGAAGGTTCGGTAATTGGAAGGGCTGATTTAGTGCATAAGGGTAAAACTACTCATGTTTGGAAAGTTGAGATAAAAGATAAAGACGGAAAGTTAATATCGGTATCTCGAATGACGATGATGATTTTAGAACGTAAAAAACAAGAATAAAGAAAATGGAGTTTACTTCTGAAAGTTCCTTTGTCTTTTTTCGTTTTCCCGGTGAAGATATAAAAAAGTATGTGGGAGAGTGGAGAAGATATAAAGAAGGAGATGAAGGATTCATCGTTCAACCCTTTGTGGGAGAATCTTATATTTTAGACAAGGTTATACAAGAACAAACAGGTGGAGACAGTATTGTCCCACCTGTTTCTGTTTCTGCACCTTTTGATAAAGGTAAAGAAGATTACCTTCTTCAGTTGGAACAATTTATTGATGTATGCAGAAAAGGAGAATTGGATAAAGTAATATCTTCAAGAATTTCAAGTTATTTAACTGATAGACAAGTTGATGTTTTTGAGTTGTTTTTGGAATTAGAGAAGAAGTACCCCAAAGCTTTTGTCTATTTACTCAATATCCCGCAAGAAGGCATGTGGATGGGAGCAACCCCTGAAATTTTGTTAAACAATAATGGAAACGAACTTGTGACGATGGCTTTGGCAGGTAGTCGAAAGATTACTAGTCCTCAATCAAGTTGGGGTAGAAAAGAGCAAGAAGAACATTGTTTTGTAATCGAAGATATTGAAACAAAACTAAATAGTTTGAATGTTGAGTATTCAAAAAATGAAACCCAAACCATAGAAGCCGGAGAAGTAGCTCATCTGCAAACAAAAATAAATATTCCGCTAAATGCAGAAGTACTACCGAAACGAATAGCCGACACTTTACATCCTACATCAGCGGTTTGTGGTATGCCACAACAAGAAGCTCAACAATTTATTTTGGCTAACGAACAACACAAACGCGGATTATACACAGGCTATTTAGGAATGTTGGAAAAAGATAAAATCAGTCTTTTTGTAAATTTAAGATGTATGCAAATTTATGCTGGTAGGTTCGACTTATATATAGGTGGTGGAATCACTAAAGATTCTGATGCTTTGGAAGAATGGAAAGAAACCGAATTAAAATCCAAAACTTTATTGTCCGTCATCGAAAAAATGTAGAAATTTGTCCTCTATGGCAATATCCGAAAGTAAAAGAGTACAGGCTATAGTTGAGGTCTTAGCTTTACATCATGTAAAACATATCGTTTTTTCACCAGGTTCAAGAAATGCTCCTTTGGTTATTTCGTTGACTATCGATAAACGTTTTGAGTGTATCTCAATTGTTGATGAACGTTCGGCAGGTTTTTATGCGTTGGGAATGGCTCAACAGCTCAGAGAACCTGTTATTTTATGTTGTACTTCGGGTAGTGCGTCGTTAAATTATTCCTCGGCAATAAGCGAAGCTTACTATCAAAAAATTCCGCTATTGGTTTTAACCACAGACCGACCACCCGAATGGATTCATCATGGTGAAGGTCAGTCAATCAATCAACAAGGCATTTTTCAGAATATAACACAAAGCAGTTATAACTTGCCTATTGGAGAAAATGAAGATGATATTTGGATGACGCAACGTTCTATAAACCAAGGGATAAATGATGCTGTCGTACATCAAAAGCCTGTTCACATCAATATCCCTTTTCGCGAACCTTTATATAATACCGTTTCACAATCATTGGTAAAGGTTCAAAAAATAGAGATTGTCCAACCTTTGAAAAAATTAACCGAAGAGCAAGTTGTTCATTATAAACAGAAGTTAAAACAAACAGACAAAATACTTGTGCTCTGCGGACTAAACCCTAAAAACGATAAATTAAATTATGTTTTGGGAGAGTTCGTTCAAAACACTAATGTAGTGGTGTTAACGGAAACAACTTCTAATTTAAGCCATAGAAAATTTATCCCCTGTATTGATAGAGTGCTTTCCACGATAGAAGACGATACGGAGTTTCAACCCAATATATTAATTACGATAGGTGGAGCGATTATTTCCAAAAAAATCAAACAGTTTCTCAGAAAAAACGATTCGTTAGAACATTATCATATAGAAAATACACTCCAAATAACCGATACGTTTAAACACTTATCCGAACATATAAACGTAGCACCGGAAGTTTTCTTTAGACAAATAATAGAAGGAGAAGTGCTCAATACAGCTTCAACCTATCAAACTAAATGGCATCAACACTATCAAATATCTCAAACCAATCACGAAAATTATTTACGAACGGCAGAATGGTCAGATTTAAAAGCTTTTGATGTACTTTACAACACCTTTCCCGAAAGTTGTAACCTGCAAATGGGAAACAGTTCCGTTGTTCGTTATATCCAATTATTTAATCAAATTTCAAGCATAACTTACAATTCAAACCGAGGAGTAAGTGGAATAGACGGTTGCTCCTCCACCGCTTCGGGAGCAAGTTTGGTAAACCAAAAATTGACCGTACTGATAACCGGAGATTTGAGTTTTGTGTACGACATCAATGCCCTTTGGAACAATTATTTATCGAGTAACTTAAGAATCATAGTCATCAATAATGATGGAGGTGGTATTTTTAGTATCATTCCAGGACCAATGTCCACAAAGGCTCATAGAGAATTTTTTGAAGTAGGGAATCAAGCCGATATACACAGTTTGGTAAAATCATTTAACCTTAATTATTACCAAGCTGTCAACGAACAAGAGTTAGAAGAACAACTTGCAAAGTTTTATAACCTGCAAGCCAATAACCGCCCTGCCGTATTAGAAATAAAAACTCCGAAAGATAAAAATGCCGATGTACTAAAAGACTACTTTAAGTATCTGAACGATTAGCTTTATCCGAACCCTGTTTTCTCATTTCCGGAGCAATAAGTCCGTTAAATTTAATATGGTAATGATGATTAAACGCCTCTAAAACTTCAATGTTTTTCTGTTTAAGCGTATCGTCATTTGCCAATAAGTCAAAAAACTTTTGGTCATCTAAACTCAGCAAAACAGGGTTGGCATTTTTATTAAAAATACCAATGTCAATCCCAATCTCGTAGTAACTAATCAAATCAAGCATCACATTCCGAACAAAAACCTGAACCCTACGCCAAATACGCGGATATTCCTCCTCCAACTGTCCCAAAATCAAAGAAGAAATATCAAACGTTTGCACGCAAAAAAACAAAATAGCCTTTCTGTATCGCTCCGTATAAGGTAAAGTAATATTCTCCAAAACCGACTGATATTCTCCAATAATCGACAACTTATATTTAATCGCCTCCTCAATCATCTCGTCCTTACTCTTAAAATGATTATAAAGCGTTGTCTTACTTACCTTCAATTCCTTAGCCAGTTTAGACATCGAAAAATGCTGAATACCGTTATTCTGAAAATAAACCATCAACTTCACAATGTACCTCTCCCTGATTTCCTTATCCGAATACCTTTTCTTATCAGTCGCTTTTCTTCCCATAACGTATAGAATATTTTTTATTTGGGCACTTGTATCTTGTTTTCCGCTCCAATTTTACTCCTGTTCGCACCTACTTGTAAGCCTTTGAGAGGAGCTCATAAAATCGCTCTCCAAAGTCAACAAGTAGAAGTGCGAACAGTTCGCAAAGATTTCCACTACAACCAAGAGTGCGGGTTTAGCAAACTAAATTCATAAAGTTACAAAACTTTGTAAACAACTTCTATATTTGCATAAAATTAAATCAAAAAATGGAACTATTCACACTCGAAAATCTAGTAACCTTATTCTTACTGATATTGCTTCAAATTGTTTTGGGACTAGATAATTTGCTTTACATTTCATTAGAATCCAAACAAGCCCCCAAAGAAGAACAAAAAAAAGTAAGGCGTTATGGCATTGGAATAGCCATTATTTTGAGAATTATTTTACTATTCATTTTAGTAAGCGTTATAGACTTTTTCCAAGACCCTATTCTAATAGCCGATTTTCAAGACTATTTTGAAGCGAGTTTCAATGTTCACAGTCTTATTGTATTAGTCGGAGGTATGTTTATTCTTCATACCTCCATCAAAGAAATATGGCACATGATAGCAGACGACAGCGTTATAGATAAAAGTCAGTTAGTTGATAGAAAACAAAAGTCCTCCGCATCAGTCATTGCTATGATTGTTATCATGAATTTGGTATTCTCATTCGATTCCATTCTGGCGGCAATAGGTCTGACACGTGAAACCAATGGATTTTTAGCTAAAATGTTAATCATGGGGATAGCCATAGTCATCAGTGGAATTATTATGATGATGTTAGCCGAAAAAGTAGCCGCATTTTTACAAAAAAACAGAATGTACGAAGTATTGGGATTGTTTATTCTTTTTATTGTCGGTGTAATGCTTCTTTCCGAAGGAGGACACTTAGCACATATGCACCTTTTCGGAAACGAAATCACACCAATGAACAGTACAACATTCTATTTCATCATCACTATTTTAATAGTTATAGATGTCGTACAAAGCAAGTATCAAAAAAAGTTGATGCAACAAGAAGCGTTAGAGCAAAAAAAGAAATCAAAAAGAAGAACGGAAGCCGGATTGTAATAGAACTGAACTAGCGGATTGAAGGATGATAATCGACTAGTATTTATTTCGTACCTTTGTTTTCCTATGAAAGATTATCAATTAATAACATCGGAAGACGGTTCGCATACTATATATAGAGTAGATTTAGATGAAAATTATCACTCAACTCACGGTGCTATACAAGAGTCAACGCATGTGTTTATAAAAAACGGGTTACAACCTTTATTAAAAACTAAGCCTTCGCTTACTGTTCTGGAAATCGGAATGGGAACAGGATTAAATGTTTTGTTAACTGCAAAAGAAGCTCTAAAAAACAAACAACAAATACATTACATAGCAATAGAAGCCTATCCCTTATCTCAAGAAATTATAGCAAAATTGAACTATGGAGATTTGCTAAATGATAACAAAACGTGGCAAAAAATTCACCAAATAGAATGGGGTAGAATAGGTGTGGTAAATAATTACTTAACCTTACAAAAAGTAAAACAAAAAATACAAGAATTTGAACCACACAAAGCCATAGATTTAGTTTATTTCGATGCCTTTGCACCTCAAATACAAAGTGAATTATGGAGCTTTGAAATATTTGATAAATTATTTAATTTTATGAATCACAATAGTATCTTAGTTACCTATTGTGCCAAAGGACAAGTAAGACGGGACTTAGAAGCCGTAGGCTTTCAAGTAGAACGCTTGGATGGACCTCCGGGCAAGCGAGAAATGATAAGAGCGATTAAAAAGTAACAAGTAAATAATGAGTAGTAACAACGATATGAGCGGTTTTTCCAAAAGAGGAAAACTAGCACCCGAAGATTTTTATCTTTCTTCCGAAGGATACATTGTTTTTACCGAAAAATATCACTTAAAAAGAGGCTATTGTTGTAAAAGCGGATGTAAGCACTGCCCTTATGGATACGACAAAAAAACAGATAGTTTTAAAAACAAAAAATAGAATGAGTACCATCAAGATAAAAAACAAAAGAGCAAGATTTGAATATACTTTTATAGATACATTCACCACCGGAATACAATTAACTGGAACCGAGATCAAGTCCATAAGAATGGGGAAAGCAAGCATAGCAGAAGCCTATTGTATTATTGACAAAGGTGAAATCTATATCCGGAATATGTATATAGAAGAATATGCTAACGGAGGATTTATCAACCACCAACCCAGAAGAGACCGAAAGCTATTGTTAAACCGTTCGGAAATAAACAAAATTGAGCGAAAATTAAAACAAAAAGGATACGCATTAGTTCCTACGTTATTGTTCATCAATGAAAAAGGATTAGCCAAGCTAAACATAGCATTGGCAGAAGGAAAAAAACTACACGACAAACGAAACACCATAAAAGAGCGTGACGATAAACGCGAAATGGCTAGAAAACTAAAAGGGTTTTAAGGAGTTTGAAGTTGTTTATATATTTACGTTACCACACATTAAAAAATGAGACTGATACT
>JALWSJ010000187.1 GCA_026993705.1 Flavobacteriales bacterium | reverse complement strand
GGTGGATATTATTATGACATTGTGAGAGGCATACAACACAACGAAGTCAAACCCAATCGAGTAAGAAAATCCGTTGGAGCCGAACGAACTTTTGAACAGGATATTTCAGACCTTCCCATAATTGAAAAGGAATTATCTAAAATTGCCGAAATACTGGAAAAAAGACTAAAAAAATCAAACAACAAGGGAAAAACAGCAACCTTAAAAATAAAGTACAATAATTTCACCCAACAAACCCGCAGTAAATCCGTCGATATTTATTTGCAAAAAAAAGATGAGTTCTTTCCCATTGTAATAGACCTTTTAAAGCAAAACAAATTACAACATCCAGTGCGTTTACTCGGTATAACCATCAGTAATTTACAAGATTCAAATTTCCCCGAGTGGATACAACTCAAACTTTTTGAAGAATTTTAACATATATTAGGAATGTTTATAAAATAATTGATTCCCTCATTAGTTATACCATTTAAACCTTGAAAAGAACCTTATAAAGCGTTTTTATTTTCTTTATCCTCTTTTCAATATTCAAATGGTATAAATCAGTATATTTGCAACTTCAAATCAGTTAATAGATGAGTAATCAAATCGTAAAAGGCTTTAGTAAGCTAACCAAAGAACAAAAAATAGATTGGATTGTTGAAAATTATCTCAACAATGATGCTAGTCAAAAAGATTTTTTAAAATCATATTGGCATAACGATCCCAAAACTCAACAACTCCACGATGAGTTTATTGAAAACACTATTTCAAACTTCTATATTCCATTGGGAATTGCTCCGAATTTTAAAATAAACGATAAGATTTATTGTGTCCCCATGGCAATTGAAGAAAGTTCAGTTGTTGCTGCATCAGCAAAATCTGCCTCTTTTTGGTTAAACCGCGGAGGGTTTAAAGCATCCGTTGTTTCGATGATAAAAATCGGGCATGTCCATTTCGCTTGGCATGGGGAGTACACAAAACTGAGAGCATTCTTTGAAAAAAATAAAGAAAAATTCTTTAACGACACAGAAGAATTAACAGTGAACATGCGTAAAAGAGGGGGAGGTATTCTAGACCTCCAACTCATCAATAAATCGGACTTGGAACCGAACTATTATCAATTGATGGCAAAATTTGACACCTGTGATTCTATGGGGGCGAATTTCATTAATAGTATTCTAGAACAATTTGCTGAAACACTAAAAAGTGAGTTAGCCAAAGACGAATCACTTACAGATGAAGAAAAAAAGGTGCAAATTATCATGTGCATCTTATCCAATTACACACCGGAATGTATTGTACGCTCCGAAGTGAGTTGTCCTGTTGAAGAATTGACAGAAGGAACCGATATGTCGGCAGATGAATTTGCTACTAAATTTGAACAAGCGGTTCATATTGCACGAATAGAACCATACAGAGCAACGACCCATAATAAGGGTATTTACAACGGTATTGATGCAGTTGTCATTGCTACGGGAAATGATTTTAGGGCGGTAGAAGCTTCCGGACACACGTACGCTTCTAGAGATGGTCAATACAGAAGTTTGACCGACGTTGAAGTGAAAGACGGTATTTTTAAATTCTGGATTGAAGTACCTATGGCTCTAGGGACAGTTGGAGGGCTGACTAAATTACATCCGATGGTTAAGTTTTCCTATGATTTATTAGGAAATCCTAATGCCTCGGAATTAATGGGAATTACAGCAACCGTTGGTTTAGCCCAAAACTTTGGAGCTTTGCGTTCATTAGTTACTACCGGTATTCAAAAAGGACATATGAAAATGCACTTATTGAATATATTGAATCAATTGGGAGCAACAGACGAAGAAAAGAAAAAAATAATAGAGGAGTATAAAACAAAAACCGTTAGTCACCAAGCGGTAGTTGAGTCTTATAACAAACTAAAACGAAGCACACCGGAAACGATTGCTTAACAAAATAAAGAAATGAAACTGGCACTTTTGGGTTACGGAAAAATGGGGAAAGCTATTGAAAAAATAGCAACAGAAAGAGGACATGAAATTGTATTAAAAACAAACAGTACAACAATTTTTAGTCCTAAAGATTTAAAAGGTGTTGATGTTGCTATTGAGTTCTCAACACTACAAAATGCTCCCTATAACATTTTTACTTGCTTTGATGCGGATGTTCCTGTTGTTGTAGGAACAACAGGTTGGTATAATGAATTCGAGCTGATTAGTAAGCGATGTAAAGAAGAAGATCAAGCGATGCTTTACGCAACCAATTTCAGTATTGGGGTGAACATATTTTTTGAAATCAATCGCAGGTTAGCTCAACTCATGAGTAAGCAAACACAGTACAACTTAACTATTGAAGAAATTCATCACACAGAGAAATTAGATGTACCAAGCGGTACTGCTATTTCATTGGCACAACAAATTATTGAAAACAATATCCATTTTAAACATTGGGAGAAAGGACAAACAAAAGATGAAACTTCTATCCCAATAGAATCCAAACGAATAGAAAACGTACCCGGAACTCATACGGTTACCTACGATTCCAATGTTGATACAATAGAAATAAAACATAACGCAAAAAACAGAGACGGATTTGCTTTGGGAGCGGTTTTAGGAGCAGAATTTATACAAAATAAAAAAGGAATTTTCACTATGAAAGATGTTTTAGATTTCTAAAATATCTTTTATGGTAGTTATGGAAGATATATCATCTTCATTTATAAAAAACAATAAAAAATGACAATTGCAGAAATATTGATTTACCTAACCATTTTGATGCACTTTGCTGTGCTTTGGAAAATTTTTGAAAAAGCGGGCAGACCTAAATGGGAGGGATTTATTCCTATTTACAACTACTTTATTTGGCTGAAAATATTAAAAAAACCTTGGTGGTGGATTTTCCTGCTTTTTATTCCTTTTGTACGACTAATCATAACAGTAGCGTTGCACGTTGAAACGATGCGTCTATTTGGAAGATATAGTGCTAAGGAAACCATCCTTTGTATTGTTTTGCCTTGGTATTACCTACCGAAAATAGCTTTTGATGATACGATTCAGGTTGCAAAACCTACAGATTGGAGCAAAAAAGAAGACCGAGAGAAAAGAACATTACATGACCATATCACCTTATTCTTTATGGCTCCGTTTATCGGTCATTTTATTTTATTTGCTTTTAAATTGTTAGGGGCTAAAGATAAACCCAATAAAAAATCAATGCCTGCTGAATGGACAGATGCTTTAGGGTTTGCTATTGTTGCAGCCACCATTATTAGAACATTTACATTTGAAGCGTTTACGATTCCAACGGGTTCGATGGAGAAAACGATGCTCATTGGGGATTATTTATTTGTAAATAAGTTAAAATACGGCCCTAAGATTCCTGAAACACCTCTTTCTATTCCTTTTATTCACAATAGAATACCGGGCACGATGATACCAAGTTATGTAGAATGGATTAAAAATAACTATTTCAGATTACCCGGATATGGGAAAATAGAACGTAGAGATATTATGGTCTTTAATTGGCCGGTGGGAGATTCGGTTATTCTTCACTCGGAAGTTGTAGCACACGATTATTATTCATTTGTCCGTGACGGTGCTTTTCAAAGAGCAGGAAAAACCGTTCCCGTACAAGGGAAAGACGGACGAATTTACAATGAATTTGTCCCTATGAAAAGTAAAGATTTTGAAAAAATTAAAGATAAAGCGTTTGATAAGGAAAGAAAACGTCTGGCAGAAGGTGGCGGAATCGGTAGTTTTATAAAAGAAACCGAAGGTGTACTACATCTTCCTAACGATAAAAAAGAAAACTATATCAAACGATGCGTTGGAATTGCAGGGGATACACTTTCGATTGTAAACGGATTGGTCCATATTGACGGTAAACCCGAAGAATTTCCATTATTCGGACAATATCAATACCGTTTTGATTTTGAAGGAACAACACCGTTTAACATCGATTATTTAGTTGATGAATATGATATTTACCGAAAAGATGTACAAGAAGGGATTAGTCCTGAAACCAATAAAGCAGTTGCTATTTTACCTTGTACACCAACCATTGCCGAACAATTAAAAAATTATCCGGGAGTAGTTAAAGTTTCCATAGATTTTCATCAAAAAGGATATGACTATGCTAAAGAAGGCAGGTACTACCCTATTTATCCGCATCATCCTGATTTTGATTGGACGAGAGATAATTTCGGTCCTTTGTACATTCCGGCTAAAGGTAGCACGATAGAAATGAATGAGCGAAATTATATTTTATACAAACGCATCATTCACGCCTATGAAAATCATACGATAGAAAACAGAAATGATGAGATTTTTATTGATGGTAAAAAAGCTAATCAATATACTTTTGAAAAAGATTATTATTGGCTTATGGGGGATAACAGACACGGTTCTGTTGATTCTCGTTACTGGGGATTTGTTCCGGACGACCACGTTGTAGGAACAGCTTCATTTGTATGGATGTCTAAACATCCGGAAAAAGGTACGATACGTTGGGATAGGATTTTTTCATTTGTGAAATAATAGCTTATTGTCGCTTTAAGAAACTAAATCCTATTTCTTTGCACTTATTTCATTCCGCATTAGGGATAGAAACGGCATCCTTTTGCCCTCCTTTTGGAGGGCAAAAGATATAGTGGATAGCCCGACCCCAATTTACAAAAGAAACGTTTCGCGAGAGCGATATGTTTCTTTTGTAAATTGGGGGAACGCCCAAATCTAAAAAAATAATATATTTGCCTAATGAGTTTTATTAAGGATTATATTGAAAAGAACGCCTCTTCAGTAATTAAAAGGAGGGCTAAAGATGTTAGAATAATCAGTAGTAAAGATACGTCTAAGAAATCTGTTGTTTTTACTATTGATGGTAATGGTGGAACCTATCGGGTAGTTATAAAAAACTATGAATCTAAAAATATAAGTTCCAGTTGTAGTTGTCCTTATGATTGGGGTGGCTTATGTAAACATGAGGTTGCTTGTTTGTTGGCATTGGATAAAAAACTGAAAATTGTACCTCCTAAGAAAAAAGGAATTGTGAAAAAAGGTGTCTTATACATTCCTTTATCTTCCGACTCAACTTTTAATAAGCAATTGTTAAATAATTATTCTTCGTCTGAAAATAGAAATTTAAAAAATGGCAGTTTATTGTCCACTAATGTTTTGTCTTCTCAACACATTGAGGGTAAGGTTTTGACTTATCGAAAAACTATTTTTGGCTATTTTGATACGTTTAAGGAAGATGTGAGTATAATCAATGAAGAAAATAATCTTCAGCTTGTTTGTAGTTGTGAACAGCATAAATCGGGATACTTGTGTGAGCATCTTTATATGTCCTTAAATTTAGTATTGACGACCTTTGGTACGGATTTCTTTTCCTCGGAAGATGTTTTGAATAATCAAAAAATAGAAACATTAGAAAATGAAGGGATAGAACTTTCTATAAATAAAATAAACAAATATTATGATTTTAATTTTGTTGAAAATGAGTTTGTTTTTATCCCTAAAACCCCACAAATAAAAAACATCTCAACCTCAAAAGACAGGGGGGATGCTGTCGAGAACTATATTGAAAATAAAGAAATAGAAAAATATAAATTCTCTCACCAAGATGCGGGGTTAATTGAAAATTCTCTTTCTACAAAATACACGATTGCTTTTGTAGTAAATGTTAAAACTAAATTACCTCTCATTCTTTCAATTATAAAGGGAAAAGAAAAATCGAACGGAACAATAGGCGGAAAATTAGAAACGATTGAAACTTTTTCAGAATTAAAAGAAACTAAAGCATTATCAAGCGAGGAGGCTTCCGAGGTTTTTTCTGCATTTAAATATTTTGAATTTAACGAATTAAAGTATAGGTTCTTTAATTATTCTTTCTCTCATAGTGAACCTGAGACTCTAACTGAGTTACTTGCTTATACGCTTACAGAATTGCGAAATATTCTTCCTGTTTTGAATGAACATCCTTTATTTGAAGTAGAAGGTAAAATGATACTGAAAAATCTTGTGCCAATACAGATTAAAGATGAGTCTTCTGATTTAGTTTTTGATTTTGTTGAAAAGGATGATTTCTATATTCTGAGAGCCTATGTTTTGGTGAATGGGAAGAAATATAAATTAACGAGTAATAGAAACATTGTTTATGATGCGTTCACCAGAATAGACAACGTATTTTATATTCATCGTTCCGTAGACTATCAAGCACAGTTGGATTACTTTACTAAAAAACCTGAAATAACGATATTTAAAGAAGATTTCGATTCGTTTTATAAGGAGTTTTTAACACCTCTACAAAAGAAGTACAAAATAAACTATAAAATTCCTCTTGTGAAAAAGATGAAAACATCAAAAAATAAACTCAAGAAAAACATATATATATCCGAATTAAATCAATTTGTTATTTTTAAGCCTACGGTGCTTTATCCACAAAGAGAGGTGGAACTTTTTAGTAAACAACCTTTAGAATCTGTAGATAAGGATGGTACAGTTATACAATATTCTAGACAAGAAAAATTTGAAAATGAGTTTATTCAAGAATTTGTGGAGTTACACCCAAAATTTAAACAGCAATCCAATAGAGATTTTTTCTATCTGGATTTTGAGGATATGATAAAAGAGGGGTGGTTTTTTGACGCTTTTGAAAAGATGCGTCAACATGAAATTGAGGTGTTTGGATTGAAAAACTTAAAATCATTCAAATATAATCCCAACAAGCCAAAAATAAATACCAATGTAAAATCGGGGATTGACTGGTTTGAGGTAGATGTTTCAATTGCATTTGGAGATACTACCATTTCTATCAACGATTTGAAAAAAGCTATTGTAAAAAAGGAAAATTTTATTCGTTTAGGTGATGGTTCATTAGGAGTTCTGCCTAAAGAATGGATAAAGAAATATGAACGACTTTTTAGAACAGGAAAGGTTAAAAACGGTAAACTGGAAGTTCCTAAATTAATGTTCTCGGTAGTTGATGAACTTTTTGAGAATATGGATGCTGAAGATGATGTACTAAAAGAAATTAATGAGAAAAAGGAGAAGTTAAAGTCGTTTGAAAAAATTAAAAACATTAAGAAACCTAAAGGAGTTAAAGCCAAATTAAGAGATTATCAATTATCTGGAATTAGTTGGTTGAACTTCTTGGAGGAATTTAGTTGGGGTGGTTGTCTTGCCGACGATATGGGGTTGGGAAAAACGTTGCAAATCATTTCTTTTTTAAAACATTTGAAAGATTTAAAAAAGGAAAAAACGAGTTTGGTTGTTGTTCCTACCTCGTTAATATTTAACTGGCAAGAGGAAATTAAGAAATTCTGTCCTACGTTAAAATATAAGGTTCTTTACGGAACAGACAGAGACAAAACGATAGAAGATTTTGATAAGTACGACTTGATTCTTACGTCTTACGGTGTCTTGGTTCGAGATATTTCTTTCTTGAAAGATTACCATTTTAACTACGCTATATTGGATGAGTCGCAAGCGATTAAAAACCCTGCTTCTCAACGGTATAAAGCAGTGCGATTAATCAAAGCAAATAACAGGGTGGCTTTAACAGGAACACCAATAGAAAACAATACTTTTGACTTGTATGCTCAAATGACTTTTCTAAATCCAGGATTGCTTGGCTCTCCTGCTGATTTTAAGAAAAACTACTCTGAGCCAATAGACAAGTATAAGGATAAAGATAGAGCTGATGAATTGCAGCGAATTATCAATCCTTTTTTGCTTAGAAGAACAAAAGAACAGGTGGCTAAAGAATTGCCACCAAAAGTAGAGTCTGTTCTTTACTGTGAAATGGAATCGGAGCAAAGAAAAGTATATGATGCGTACAGAAATAAATACCGCGATTACTTGCTTGGGAAAATAGAAGAAGATGGTATTGGGAATGCTAAAATGTATGTTTTAGAAGGATTGCTGAAACTAAGACAAATTTGCGACTCTCCCGTTTTATTGTCTGATGAAGCTTTTAAAACCAAACAATCGGCAAAAATAAAAGAGTTACTCCTTGCGGTAACCGAAAAAACGGGGAATCATAAAATTCTGATTTTTTCTCAGTTTGTTTCAATGTTGGACTTGATTAAAGAAGAACTTGAAAAACACAAAATTTCTTACGAATACCTAACAGGAAAGACAAGAAAAAGACAAGAGAAAGTGGATAACTTCCAAAATAACGATGATGTTCGAGTGTTTTTAATCAGTTTGAAAGCTGGTGGGACGGGGTTGAACCTTACTGCAGCTGATTATGTCTATATCGTTGATCCTTGGTGGAATCCTGCTGTTGAGGCTCAAGCTATTGATCGTTGTTATAGAATTGGTCAGAAGAAGAATGTTATGGCTTATAAAATGATTTGTAAGGATACTATCGAGGAAAAGATTATTCAATATCAACAAAATAAAAAGCAATTAGCTAGCGACCTCATAAAAACGGATGATAGTTTTGTGAAAGGTCTTACTAAAAATGATATTAAAGACTTATTTTCTTAGTACTCATTTTCTCCGCGTTAGGGATAGAACGGCGTGTTTGAACTCCTTTTTGCTCTCCTCCTTTTGAGAGCAAAAAGAGTGAGTAGTGATAGCCCGACCCCCATTTGCAAAAACAACGTTTCGCGGTAGCGATATGTTGTTTTTGCAAATGGGGAGAACGCCCAAATTCAACCCATTATAAAACTTTGGAATACCTTTTGAGAAAAAATGCTCGAACGCGGTGGTTTAATTTGTTTTCTTGTATTTTTGCCGTCGCCAAATTGTTTTGCTTTATGAAATATCTTATCTACATTCTTTTGTTTCTTCCTGTTTTTGTTATTGCTCAGGAGGACGAGGAGGAAATTGATCCGAATTGTGTACCACCAACCGAAAAATCGGCGGTTAAAATATGGGACAAAGCCCACGATAAAAAAAAGTATGATTACAATCAACGAATGAAGTTTTACAAATCATTATTAGCTGACTATGAAGATAATGCGGCTATTATGTGGGAAATTGCCAAAATGACTTATCCGCGTGCAAAGATGAAAGGCGATTATTCTATTCCACTGAAATACTACAAGATGATTCTGAATGTTTGCCCCGAATTTCACGCTGATGTTTATTACCAATTGGGGCTGATTTATTACCAACAACACAAGGACTGTGAGGCGTACGAAACTTTTCAAAAGTTCTTAGACTTTCCTTCGGATGATGAAAGTAAATTAAGTAGAAAATATCCAAAGCAACTGGAAGATGTTGAAGCAGTAATGCCAGAATTGGATTATTACTGTAATTTTTACAAAAATCCTGTAGAATTTAATCCAACGGTGGTAAAAAATGTTTCGTCAGCCGATAAAGATGAGTTTCTTCCGATGATTTCTCCCGATAATGAGATTATGTTTTATACCCGAGAATACGAATACAAGGCTAAAGGTGATATTCTTACTCAAAAAATACAAGAATTTACTAAAAGTAAACGACCTGATGCTTACTCGGATTTTGACCGTGGCGAGAAAATGCCTCCCCCGTTCAATGTAGGACCTCGTTATGGTGGTGCTACACTTTCTTTGGATAACAAAGAATTATACATTTGTTCATGCGAAAAACAAGCTAACTATTTTAACTGCGATATTTTCAGAACACACTACGATATTGTAGAAGAAAAGGGGAAGAAAAAATACATTTGGTCTGAACTGGAAAACCTGGGCGAAAACATTAATGGTGCTCAAACTTGGGAAGCTCAACCCTCACTTTCGGCAGATGGCAAGACGCTTTATTTTGCTTCAGCTCGTCCCGGTGGACTTGGAAAAACGGACATTTACTATTCCGAAAGACAAGCCGACGGAACATGGGGAAAAGCTAAAAATATGGGCAATATCATCAACACCCCCGGCTCGGACAAAGTCCCGTTTATCCACACCGATAGCAAAACGCTCTATTTTGTTTCCGAATGTTCTCAATCGAGATTGGGAGCAGGAGGGTTAGACATTTTTTATTCGCATTTTAACGAAAAAACACAAAAATGGAGAAAACCTAATAATATAGGTTACCCGATTAATACTGAGCAGGATGAAGATGGTATAATCGTTAGTACCGACGGAACAAAAGCCTATTTCTCATCAACTAGAGCGAAAGAAGGAGTTGGAGGAAAAGACATCTTTTATTTTACCATGCCTCTAAAAGCCAGACCCGATGAAGTGAAATTAATTAAAGGTAAGGTAGATGCCGACAATATGGAAGATTTGGAAAATGCAACGGTTGAATTTCGCTATAAAGACGGAAAAACCAAAACAGCAAACTTAAACGCCGACAAAGAAGGAAATTATGTAACCATCGTCAATATGGGTAAGAAAAAAGAAGATGTACTGATGCAAATTAAACAAAAAGGAAAAGCCTTTGAATCCCGTTTAATAAAGAACAACCCCTCGCCTACCAAAAATACCTTTGTCAAAGACCAAAAATTAGAAATAAGAGACATCAAAAAAGGCGAAACTTACACCATTAACGACATCAAATACAAAACCAATTCATCCGAAATTTCCGAAGATTCCAAATTGGTATTGGACGGTTTTGCCGATTGGTTGCTCGAAAATCCCGACATCAAAATAGAAATTCAAGGACACACCGATGACTTAGGAAATGATGCCGATAACCTTGCTCTTTCGCAAGACAGAGCCTATTCAGTAATGGAATATTTAGCCGAACGAGGACTAAAACTTAAACGTATGAAATTCAAAGGCTACGGCGAAACCCGACCAAAAGCACCTAATACTTCGCAGGAAAACAGAGCGATTAATAGACGTACGGATTTTAAAATTCTGTAAGCTAATTATTTGGGCGTTCCCCTTTATTACCCAACCAACATATCGCTCACGCGAAACGTTGGTTGGGTAATAAAGGGTCGGGCTATCCGCTATATCTTTTGGTTTGCATAAAGCAAACAAACCAAAAGGATGCCGCTCCTATCCCTAACGCAGTTGAGATAAGTGCAAAGAAAATGGAGTATAGCTTTCCTAAACAATGTACCACTTCTTTAGGACTCCAACAATACACAATCATACATCATCAAAATTGTATTGTTGTTGATTTTATTCTCTCATCATTTTTCTTATATTTGTAACAAGATGAAGAAAGGTTGGGTAAAAAAAGTAGGAATAATAATCATTATTCTTATTGTAATGCAATTTATAGGAATCAACAAACAAGTTCCGACCATAGAACCCGCAATGGACTTTATGGCAGTAGAAACTCCGCAGGCTCACATACAAAAATTAATTAAAAACACTTGTTACGATTGTCATTCCTACGAAACTCAATATCCTTCGTATAGTAATATAGCACCAATATCATGGGTGATTGGAAACCATATAAAAGAAGGACGAAAATACCTCAACTTTTCGATATGGGATAGTTACTCCGATGAAATAAAAAGAGATATACTATACAAAAGTTACAAACAAACCGGAGCTAGACTGATGCCACCTTATACCTATGTAATGATGCACCAAGAAGCTAAAATACCAAATAATGAATTAAAAAAACTTTATACTTGGTTCAAAGAGCGTTCAACTTATTACGATAAACAATTAACAAAATAAATAATTAGATGAAAACAATTTTATTTTCTGCACTGATGCTTACAATGATGACGAGTTGCACAACAAAAAAAAATACAACAACCGAAAGTTGTAAGCCCATCAACAATTCAACGTGGGTGGTTAGCTCTATTGACGGAAACACTCCAAAATCCGTACAAACACTAACTTTCAACGGAGAAAAAATAGAAGGAAAAGGAGCTTGTAATGCCTTTGGCGGTAAAGCTGTTCGTACGGACAAATGCACCATTGAAATCAGCGGAATTATGGCGACCAAAATGGCTTGCGATAATTTAAGTGAAGAACAAGCTTATTTCGACAAATTAAGAGCAGCTAAAAGCTATTCGGTAAATGAAAACACACTTGTTTTATTCAATGCCGAAGGAAAGAAAATTATACAGTTCAAAAAGAAATAATTATAAACAATTACTACACACATACATTATGAAAAACAAATTCATTTTAGCTTTGGGAATGCTTAGCCTGTACGGAGTTTCCCATGCACAAATCAGCGAAGGAGGATTGCCAACCACTTTTAAGTCAAAAACAAGCATCAATAACATTAATTATGAGGTAATAGAATTGGCTAAACCCGACATGCAAAAAATTGTAAAAGAAGATGCACTGGCAAGCGAGAAAGGAAACCCATACCGTGTTTCAGCACTTCAACCTACGCACTTAAATATACACAATTCAGGAACGTGGGAAACACTTCCAAACGGAGATAAAACATGGCGTTTAGGTATAAAAATAAAAGATGCTCAAGCACTTAGTCTTTATTTTTCTGCTCCTGTTACCATCCCCGAAGGAGGCAAACTACACGCCTACAACAAAAATCACGCTCAATATGTTGGTGCTTACACTTCCAATACCCCAAGTTTCCAATCTATGGAAATGATAGAAGGAGAATTGCTCACACTAGAATATTATATGCCTAAAGGAAGCACGGAACTTCCAATGATTGAAATTAATAACGTAGCTTATTACTATCGAGGTGTAGAAGATAGAATTACAGGATTTAGAGATGCCGGTGCTGTCAACTACACAAAAGCACAAGCTTGTGAAGTAGATGTTGCCTGCGATGAGATTAACGGTTGGGAAAAACAAAGAGATGCTGTTGTTCACTACGTTTTCTTAATCGGTAACAGCGGTTATGTTTGTTCTGCTTCGGTTGTAAACAATACAGCAGGCGATTGTAAACCTTATATCCTAACAGCTAACCATTGTGGAACACCAACCAGTAATACTGACATAACTCACCACACGTGGTACTTTAATTACCAAAGACCTAGTTGCCAGCCTGGTGTAACAGCTCATTATAACGGTGCTCGTTCACAAACCATGTCCGGAGGAAAATTAAAAGCTTCTTCCGAATTGGGAACTCACCCTGCACAAAACCAATATCAAGTAACAGGGGCTGATTTTGTTTTGGTAGAACTTAACTCATCAATACCTTCGGCATATAATCCTTATTACGCTGGTTGGACTAGAGCAACTTCCGGCTCTCACTCAGGAGTTGGGATTCATCATCCTAATGGTGATGAGAAAAAAATATCTACTTACACTTCTACTCTTGGAACAGCTACCTATAATGGTGGTTGGTATGGAGCTCACTGGAGCGTAGTTTGGAGTGCAACTCAAAACGGACACGGAGTTACGGAAGGTGGATCGTCCGGTTCTCCAATTTTTAACCAAGATGGCTTAATTGTTGGGTACTTATCCGGAGGAGGTTCTAGTTGTTCTGCAACTAACCAATCTGATTTATACGGTAAATTTTTAAAAGCTTGGGATCAAGATGGAAACAATCCCAACCAACAGTTAAAACATTGGTTAGACCCGATTAATTCAGGGGCGTTTACTTTACAAGGAACGTACGCACCTTGTCAAGCCAACTATACAGCTATCAGCGAGAATATATTGACTAATGTATTGGTTTCACCTAACCCGGTTAAAGATTATTTAACGGTAAACATAAACGATGTGGATAACGTACTTACTATTGAGATTAGAGACGTTGCCGGTAGAATTGTTAAAAGCCAAAACAACACAAATACAGGAATCGTGGAATTTGATTTAAGCCAAGAAAAAGCAGGTGTTTACTTTGTTACGGTTACTGCTGAACAAGGAAGCACTACTCAAAAAATAATTAAGCTGTAATAATAACCCCACTTATTGTGAAAAGATGTAGATGTACATGGGCAAACCATTCTGAGTTAGAAAAAGTTTATCATGACAAAGAATGGGGTGTTCCCCAACACAATGATATAGTCTTGTTTGAATTCCTTCTTTTGGAAGGAGCTCAAGCAGGATTGAGTTGGTTAACCATCTTAAAAAAAAGAGAAAATTATCGTCAGGCTTTTGACAACTTCGATTGGCAAAAAATAGCCAACTACAACGATAAAAAAATTAAAGAATTATTAAACAATGTAGAAATTATCAGAAATAAACTAAAGATAAAATCAGCCATAAACAACGCTCGTCAATTTCAAAAAATAGTGGACGAATTTGGAAGTTTTAATCAATACATTTGGAGTTTTACTCAATTCAAAACTATCGAAAACAATTGGAAAAACCACGAAGATATTCCTCTCAAAACAACTTTGTCCGATACCATAAGCAAAGACCTAAAACTAAGAGGATTTACATTTGTTGGTTCTATTATCATTTATTCCTACCTGCAAGCCACTGGAATTGTGAACGACCATCTGATGGATTGTTTTAGGAAACAAGAAATATCCCACAATAAACAGTAACGTCTTAGCAAAATTCAGTACTTTTTCTACAAAAAGTTCATTTTTTTAAACTTTGTTGCAACTTTATTCCTGTATTATTTTTATATTGCGTTTGAACAAAGAATCTCGTTTATCATAAATTAAAATTATTATGAAAATACTATACACACTTTTAGCTTCTGCCTTTCTTTATACCGGCACTTTCAATGCACAATGTAAACCAACAGAAAAGAAAATGCTTGTTCTAGGAGACAGTTGGGCGTTCTTTAGTTGGTCTTTTAATTCATACAATGAAAATTTCAATCGATTTGGATTTTCGGATATGGACGCTCTAAGCTCTCAAACACTTAGCGTTAACGGAAGTAAAGCCAGTAATTGGTTTACCGACCCTAACCGCATGAGTGCTTTGCGAACAGCGTTGAATGACAACCCAAGTATTGAATATATTCATTTCAGTTTGGGCGGAAATGATGTATTAGGCGGTTGGACGAATACCAATACGCAAGCTCAAAATACAGCACTGTACAATACTTTGATGCAAGATATAAAAAAAGGAGTGGATTCTATATTGAGTATCAATCCTAACCTTCAAATATTAATTGCAGGTTATGACTATCCAAATTTTGAGGAAACTATTTTAAATTTCGCTATTCCATCTCAACATCCTTTTTACAATAAATGGCAAGGAATGGGTGCACCAACGGCACAAGAATTAAACACTGCATTAATTGATGTTACCAACCGTTTGATTGATTCTTCAAACGTGTGGGACAATGTAAATTTTGTAAATAACTTAGGTTTGATGCAAAACACTTACGGACAAAATACTCCTCTAACTGTTGCACCTTACGGAACTTACCAAGCCGGTTCGTTAACTGTTCCGTGGGGATTACCTGATTACCCATCACCTACTCAAGCTCTGAATTTTAACGGTACGGATTCTTTCCATTTAAGCGACAGTGGATTTAACACGTTTATCAGAAGACATTTTAAAGAATTTTATTGGGAACAACTAAGAAATGCAGACAGTACTATTTTAGCTTCAGATTCATCTTTGAATGGTACGATTTCTTCTTCCTCTTTTTCTTCCGATTCGCTATCGGTAGGTGCTGACCATACAGGTATATTGAGTTTTAATACAAATGGACTTAGAGCCGACACCAATATTTTAAGAGCTTCTATTTTTATTCAACGGGAAAAGTTAATGGGAAATAATCTTATCAATGAACAGTTGGTACTTGAAATTAAATCCGGACACTTCGGTGACTCACTAACCTTAGACGTTAACGATTGGACAAGTGTTGCCGATGCTTCCGGAAATGCTTGTACTTACGGTACAGTTAACGAAGACGGTTCTTGGTTGCGAATTGACTTACCGGAATCGATGCATACGTACATTAACAGAACGGGAACTACGCAATTTAGACTGGCTTACCCAACTGCTACAACAAATAATTATTTCAACTTTTCTAATAGCGGAAATGATAATTACACTAAAGCTAAATTGGATATAGTGTACGGTGGATACGCTTCTGTTTCTACCAATGATAAAGGAAACTTCACTATGTACCCTAACCCTAGTCAAGGTATTGTTAATGTATCGGCTACAACTATGCTGGATAAAATTATCATACTAAATATTAACGGACAAAAAGTAGCCTCAGTTACCAATATCTATTCAACTCAAACAACTTTTGATTTAAGCAATTTTTCCAAAGGAATCTACCTTGTTAAAATTGTGGCAAAAGACGGTGCTACTTCTGTTGACAAATTGATTATTGAGTAAAACTATTTAAACATCGAAATGGTATAATTGTTTTTTGTTCTGCGTTAGGGATGCGTTAGGGATTGGCATCCCTAACGCGAGTAAAATTGACGATATAAAAGCGTTTTTTGATTCCTTATCCTTAGTAGAGGTTAATTACAGCTTGTTTATAAGTTAAAAATTAATTCTTTTCATTTCACTCGTCGTTATTTTTGCGAACCATAGCTACGGCTATCCTTCTTAAAAATGCCTAGATTGAAAAGAAAATAATCTAATTTCACTTTTATACCCAAACTGTAAATAACCTCTTCAAAAAATATTCCCATAGCGGGTGCTATGCTAAGATTTTTTTCATCGTCTAAGAAAACAAAAATTCACTTTCTATCCTTCAATTCCACTCGCGTTAGGGATAGAACGGCGTGTTTGAACTCCTTTTTGCCCTCCTCCTTTTGAGGGCAAAAAGAGTGAGTAGTGATAGCCCGACCCCAATTTGCAAAAACAACGTTTAGCAATAGCGATATGTTGTTTTTGCAAATTGGGGGAATGCCCTAATCATTAAACAAACATCTTTCCGGGATTTAATATTCCTCGCTCATCAAAGACTTGTTTTATGGACTTCATCAAAGCTAATTCTGCGGAAGTAAAGGCTATATCCATATATTCCTTTTGCACGTATCCGATGCCGTGTTCGCCCGAAAGCGTTCCACCCAAAGATACGGTCAACTCAAATATTTCGCGGATTCCTTTGGGTAATTCCTCGTTCCACGCTGTTTCCGACAAGTCGCCTTTGATAATATTGATATGTAAATTTCCATCGCCCGCATGCCCGTAGCAAACGGATGTAAAACCGTATTTGTTGCCAATTTCTTTTACGCCTTTTAGCAAATTTGCCAATTCAAAACGAGGAACTACCGTATCTTCTTCTTTGTAAATGGAATTGGATTTTACCGCCTCGCCTACTCTTCTTCGCAAGTACCAAAGAGCATCTTTTTGAGCTTGACTTTCAGCAAATTGTATTTCTCCTGCTCCGTATTTTTCGACGACTTCGGCTATTACTTCGCAATCTTTAAACAAAACTTCGGTATCGTTTCCATCTACTTCCACCAGCAACTGAGCTTGGGTTTCATCACCTATTTTCAATTTACTGTCCTTTAAAAAATCAATCGTCCAAATAATCGCATCTCGCTCCATAAATTCCATTGCAGAAGGGGTAATTCCCGCCTTAAAAATTGCCGACACGGCTTCACATGCCTTAAACGCCGAATTAAAAGGAATTAACATCAACAAATTATGCTTGGGATAAGGCAATAATTTTAACGTAGCTTGCGTAATAATTCCCAACGTTCCTTCGCTTCCCACCATCAATTGAGTCAGGTTGTATCCGGTAGAATTTTTCAAAGTATTTGCCCCCGTTTTTATAATTTCTCCATTAGGCAAAACCACTTCCAAATTCAATACAAAATCTTTGGTTACCCCATATTTTACAGCCCTTGGGCCTCCGGAATTTTCAGCTAAATTCCCACCAACAAAACACGTCCCTCTACTTGCCGGATCAGGTGCATAATACAATCCTTTTTCTTGACAGGCTTCTTGCAAAACTTGTGTAATTACGCCGGGTTGAACAATCACTTGCAGATTATCCTCATCAATTTTCACGATTTTATTTAACCGCTCCACCGATAATCCGACACCTCCGAAAACACTCAACGCTCCACCACTCAACCCCGTCCTTGCTCCCATAGGCGTAACCGGCAGACGATTTTCATACGCCAATTTCATAATTGCCGATACTTCCTTTACATCCTCCGGCAAAACTACCACTTCGGGCGGAAAACAAAAATCTTCGGTTTCATCGCTCCCGTACATTTCCCGTTTATCCATTTGAGCAAAAACATTTACCTCCCCTACTATTTTTTTTAGACTTTCAAGATGCTGTTCTGTTACTTTATTAAAATTCATTGTTATCTTTGCATTGATTTATAAAAAGTTCTTTCCTTATTATTTGGTCGTTCCCATTACGGCGTTGAAAAGCGGTTACGTTGCACTACACCACTTTTCAACGCCGTAATGGTCGGGCTATCCGCTATATCTTTTGGTTTGCATAAAGCAAACAAACCAAAAGGATGCCACTCCTATCCCTAACGTGGAATGAAATAAGTGCAAGAAAGTGGAATTTGTAGTTCTCAGACGATGAATATTTTCTTTGCATTGCAGCCGCTATGGAAAGAAAATATGAAGAAGTATGAGGGCGACAAAAACGCTTTATGTACTTTATTTCATTTCATGTTAGGGATACAAATCCCTAACATGGAAGAAAGAAACGGTTAAAAAAGTGAATTTTTAATTTCTTATACGATAAAAAAATCTTTTGCATAATCCTAGCTATGGAAAATAATTTTCAAAGAAGGACAAAAAAAAAACATTTTAATTTTCTCATTGTTCCGGCGTCAAGGATACATTCCCTAACGCAAACAAATAATAAGAAAAAGAATCTAAAAAATTCATTTGAACAAAAATAGGGTTTTATTCCCAAACAAAGATGTCTAAAATAAACGTTTTACATATTCCCTCCTGGTTTCCGAATAACGACGATAACCAATTAGGTATATTTGTTCAAAAACAAATAAAATTATTAGACGACGACAAATACAAACACATTGTCCTCTATCTGCAAGGAAGAAAAGAAAGCAAAGTAATGGAAACAACTGTTTCCCAAAGAAATAACTTTACGCTCATACACGTTACCTATCCATCGGGAAAAAATATTTTTTCGCGAACCAGAAACTTCCTAAACAGTGTAACCACCGGACTACAAAAACTATTGGAGTTAAACCAATCGATTGACCTTATTCACTGCCATGTTGCTTCAAAAAATCTATGGATAGCCAAGAAATTCTTCCCGGACACGCCATGTGTACTTTCTGAACATTGGTCAGGTTTCCTCAACGGAAATTTTGAAAAACAACACAGGTGGAAACAACGCATCACACTCAAAAGAATGAATCGATGCGACGCTATCATTGCCGTAAGTCCTTTATTGGCAGAACGACTTAAAGAAATAGGCGTAACCGCCCCCATAGAAATTGTCGGAAATGTGATTGATGTAGCGAAACAAAAAAATATGCTCAACCTTCCAATAAGAAATTTTCTGGTTGTAGCCGATTTAGATAATTCAATCAAAAACATTACGGGAATTTTAGAAGCATTTTCCATTCTGCAAAAAGAAAAACCCGATAGTACGCTTACTATTATCGGCGATGGAATAGATGCCGAAAAACTCAAAAAAACAGCAAAAAATTTAAATATAAACGCTTCTTTTTTGGGACGTTTATCCAACAATGAGGTTTTACAAGCCTACCATCAATATGACGCTTTGATTGTAAATAGCAATTACGAAACCTACTCTATGGTAACGGCTGAAGCTTTACTGAGCGGTATTCCGGTTCTATCCAGCAATTGTGGCGGAGCGGAACAATTTATCACTCCCGAAAACGGAATTATTATCCCTAAAAATAACCCACAAGCCTTGACTAAAGCCCTACTGCAAATCTCTGAAAGCAACACATATTCGCCCCAAAAAATTATTTCCTCAGTTGCTCATCGCTTTGAGAAAAGCGAATTACAAAAGAAATTAGAAACAATTTATCAAAAATTAATCAAATCAAATTCATAATGAAAACACTTATTACTTTTTTATGGATAGGGTTATTAACTCTATCGGTAACAGCACAAGAAGAACAAAACGAAACAAAAAAGAAATTCTCTTTCTATTGGGGATATAATTGGTCGGCTTATACGCAAAGTACATTATCCATTCGCGGGGAAGACTACAACTATACACTCCACAACATTACGGCAAGAGACAGACCTTCACCGTTTGCTGCTAACATTTACTTTAATCCTACAAAATTAAGTATCCCGCAATTCAACACGCGAATCGGGTACCAATGGAAGAAAAATTGGGCACTTTCATTTGGCTACGACCACATGAAATACGTTATGGATAACGGACAGAAAGTTCCTATTACAGGTCGTGTTTCAAGAGACAATCAATACAAAGGAAATTATACGGCAGGTGATTCCATTGTTGTAAGCAAAGATTTTCTACAGTTTGAACATACCGACGGACTTAATTATTTCACTTTTGAAATAGATAATGTAAACCAAATTATGAATATTAAAAACGGACTTTTAACACTGGAAGTGCGTAACGGTTTAGGTGTTGGTTTCCTTATCCCCCGAACAGATGTAAAGATTTTTGGAGTGAGAGGACCTAATATTTTCAACTTTGCAGGATACGGGACGTCGCTAAAAACCGCTTTTAGATTACAGTTTAAAAAATATTTCTTTTTGCAAGCTACCGGAAAAGCAGGATATATAAATATGCCACATATTTCAACCACAAGAAAGAAAACAGACAGAGCCAGTCAACAATTTGGTTTTGTGGAAGGTTTTTGGGCAGTTGGTACGAATTTCTTCTTTTAGAACTGTTAGCCTTGTTTAAAACCTAATAAAATGGTTAATAACTTTGTGAATAACACATTTTACAAACTTTAAAAACAAAACGTTTCGGTTATTAACTTTGTTGTTACGAACAAAAACAGGGAAATTCATGCTATCTACACTATTTGGAAAAAAGAAACTTACAGAAGATAAAATTGCTAATATTTTTGTCAACTCTATATTGAATACTGTTGAGGATACCTTTGAGGATGTAGCCACAGCTATTATGGCCGATCCTGAATTTGTAAGGCAACCAAACATAGACCCAACGGATTCTGACAAGTTTCTTATGATAGTTATCGCGGGAAATTTTAATTATTTTTCGCGGTATTTTTCCAATACTGAAGAACAATTGCTAAAAGCTAAGATTACACAAAAGTTAGCCAATGTTTTTGGAATGAATTACGATGAAATGAAAAATATTATTGCGAGTTACCGCGATTTTATTTACCGTGTAAATCACCCTTCAAAAAACACATTATACGGAATGTCTAAAGCTGTCTTTTTTAAATACAGATTAGGACAATATCAAGATGAGTATTTTGCTAAACTGAATGCCCCTAACCCGCTTTTCTTAAAAAGAATGGATCATATTATGGAAAATTACTTGTGGAATTGGACGGCTTTTTTCAATAAATACAAGTATCAATCTACTGTACACTAAACCATACATTACATGCAAAATCGCAAAAAAGTAGAAGTCTGTCACACCCCGAGTTTGTATCCGCAATACAAGAAAGAAAATCAAATTGTTGTAGTAATTGATGTGCTTCGGGCTACTTCTGCTATGTGTACGGCATTTGCCAATGGTGTAAAGAAAATCATACCCGTTGCTACCCTTGAAGAAGCTCAAGGTTATAAAGATGAAGGCTATCTTGTTGCTGCCGAACGTAAAGGTCAAATTGTAGAGGGATTTAGTCTCGGTAATTCTCCTTATGGTTTTATGAACCCTGAATTTGAAGGTAAAACAATTGTCATTACTACAACGAATGGTACTCGGGCTTTTCATACGGCTAAAGATGCCGACACTGTAGTTATCGGCTCACTACTGAATTTGGATGCTCTTAGTCATTGGTTAATTCAACAAGAGAAGGATGTTCTTTTACTAGCATCCGGTTGGAAAGATAAGTTCTGCTTGGAAGACACTATTTGTGCCGGTGCATTTGTTGACCAATTGATTGCCTCGGGGAAATTTACATGTGATGAAGATTCTTCGATTGCAGCTAAATATCTTTACCTTTCGGCAAAAGATAATTATATGGCTTTTCTGAAAGCTTCTTCGCACAGGAGAAGACTGAAAAAACTAAATCTAAACGAGGATATTAAATATTGTTTAACTCCTAATCAAACGGATGTGATTCCTATTCGCAAGGCTAATTACTTGATTTTATTGGAAGATTATAGTTGCATTTGAATGTTGAAAAGAGCTTTATAAAGTATTTTTTGATTTCTTATACTTCTTTACATTTTCTTTGCATTTATCTCAACTGCGTTAGGGACTATTAAGCGACTGTGAAAAACAGTTGAGTTTTTGAGCTAACGTAAAAATTTAGGTAATTTCATAATCCATTGATTTTCAATGTTGTATTTTTACGTTAGTTGGAATCCCTAACGCAGAACATCTTAGCACAATAAAACGGTTTTATTTTCCTTATCCTTCTTCATAAAAATTTTCCATAGCGGGTGCTATGCAAAATTTTTATTCATCGTCTAAGAAACCAAAAATTCACTTTCTATCCGCCAATTTCACTCGCGTTAGGGATATAGAACGACGTGTTTGAGCTCTTTTTTGCTTGCTATTTGCAAGCAAAAAAAGCGAGTAGTGATAGCCCGACCCTTACGGCGTTAAAATGTTGTGG
>JALWSJ010000186.1 GCA_026993705.1 Flavobacteriales bacterium | reverse complement strand
CTTTTGTGTTGCACTTATGCAACACAAAAGAGTGAGTAGTGATAGCCCGACCCTAAAACACAAAACAAGCATAACGCTACCGCGTAACGCTTGTTTTGTGTTTTAGGGGAACGCCCAAATAATAAATCCTACCTCTTTCTAACCAAAAATACGACCAACAAGCCCAATACTCCCAAAACGATAAGAATAACTTTCGTGGGAATAGTATTTGTTTTCTCGTCCTTCTTAATCACAGGTTTTACTTTTGGCTGAAATTCGGAAATACTTTTTTGCCATTTTAATCGATTGAGCGATTCCAAGTTTTTTTGATTTAAAATCAATTCTTTGAAACGTAATAATTGCTCGTGATAGTACAGTGCTTCTTCGTACTTCTTTTCTACTTTGTAAATGGTGTATAATTCTTTTGCAATTTTTTGCAGAAGGTTATAATCCGTGGTTTCGTCCGCTAAAGTATAGGCTTTTTTGAGGTGATTGACTGCTTGTTCCAATTGATGATTTCTATGTTCTATTTTAGCTATATTGAAAAGCGAGTAAGCAATGCCGGACTTATCATGTATTTCTTGCCGTAGTGCTAAAGATTGTTGAAATAAAATCATAGCAGAATCTGTTTGATCTAAATCAACATATAAATTTCCGATGTTGTTTAAAACGGTTGCCTTTCCTCGCGTATTTTTGGCTTTATCAAAAAACTCCAACGCCAAGAAATCGTATTTTTTAGCTAATGACAATTCTTCAACGCGTTGATAAGCAGCTCCGATATTGTTATAGGTATTCGCTATTGAGAGCATATCGTTGTCGGTATATTTAAGTTCTAGACTCTTAAAGAAATATTCTAAAGCCGTATTGTATTCCTCCATGTCCACATACACTTTGGCAATATTGTTTAATACAATAGCCTCTGCTTTGGGGTTGTTTATTTTGGTGAAAATCTTTTGTGCATTTTTCAGGTGTTCCAACGCCTCTTCTATCAATCCGATTTTGGTGTACAATACCGCCACTTGCATGTAGCTGATTCCTTCTTGCTCTTTCAGCTTGTACCTTTGTGCTAAATCCAATACTCGTTTGTTATAAAACAAAGCACTGTCGGTTTGCCCTTTTTGGATATACAAATACCCGATATTTGAATATCCCTGCAAAATTCCCGAAGTATCCTTTAGCAATTCCCGATAACGAATACTATTTCTAAAATAACCAAGTGCCTTATCGTAGTTTCCCTTCCCCACATATAAATACGCCAAATCATTATATAAAATTGCATTTAATCGCTGTGTCGTCAATTTAATCTCCAGAGTAAGTTCTTTTTGAAGTATTTTATCGGCTTTTTCTTTTCCCTTTTCCCAATAGTATATTGCACTATCAGCTTGACCTTCATAATAAAACACATCTCCTATTTTAGAAAGTGTACCTACAAGTGTTGTATCTTGGTTTGATTCATTTAAGATAGTCCTTAAACTGTCTAACGCTTCTTGACCGTAGACAGATAGTGAACACCAACAAAAAATAAAAGGTAAAAGGGTAGTTCTTTTCATTGAATAATGATTAATAGAGTTTTTCTCCTCCTACAAAGGTAGCAATAACTTTAGTATTCAATAATTCATCTTCATTTATTTGCATTAAATCTTGATTAAGCACTACAAAATCAGCATTTTTACCAAGCTCCAACGAACCCTTTTCTTGCTCTTCAAAATTTGCCAAAGCCGCCCAAATAGTCATTCCTCTAATGGTTTCTTTACGCGTCAGAGCATTTTCGATTTGAAAACCATTCTTTGGCAATCCGTCTTTATTTTTTCGTGCCACCGAGGCGTAAAAAGTAGTTATCGGGTTTATATCCTCAATAGGAAAATCTGTTCCTAAAGCAATCCAACCGTTTTGTTGCAACAATTTTTTGTACGCATAACCATATGCCATTCTCTTTTTGCCTAATTTGAGTTCAATCCAACTAAAATCCGAAGTAGCATGTGTCGGTTGAACAGAAGGTACAATGGTATATTTAGCAAACAAAGGAAAATCTTCCGGTGCTACCAATTGAGCATGTTCTATTCGCCACCTTCTATCATTTGTCCCTTTCAAAACCTCTCCGTAAATATTCAAAAAAGTTCTAACCGTAGCATCACCAATAGCATGCGTACACATTTGAAAGCCCTTTTCGTATAAAATCTTTGCATATTTCTTGAAATAAGCCGTATCATTCAATAATGTTCCGAAATAACCTTCTTGGTCAGCATAAGCCTGTAACAAACAAGCTCCACTACTCCCCATAGCCCCATCACCGTAGAATTTAAAAGCATTTACAGTCAACTGTTCCGTGCGGTAAGGTTCACCCACCGTATTCAAATAATAATCAAAATTCTCTTTCGTATCCTTCAGCATTGCATAAATCCTAATCTTTAATTCACCTGTTTTATGCAATTTCTCAATCAACTCCACATCTTCCCTATCCAAACCTGCGTCATCAACCGTGGTCAACCCTACTGACAAACAATTTCGTTGTGCTGCCAACAAAGCCCTCTTTTTTTCATCAATAGAAGGAGACGGAATTTTCGTTAATACCAAATCAACCGCCTTATCCACCAAAACTCCGGTCAATCCATTTTCGTCTTTTAGAATTTGTCCTCCCGAAACCAAGGTTTCACTATCAATTTCCGCCAATTCCAATGCCTTACTATTCGCCAAAGCCGCGTGCCCGTCAATCCTTCTCAACAAAACAGGTGTATCCGGAAAAAGCTCGTCCAATTTTTCTCGAACAGGAAATTGCTTATCCTTCCACTTTTCATTATTCCACCCCATTCCAACAATCCATCCGTTCTGCGGAGTATGTTTTTTACAACGTTCAACCACCTCATCAAAAGACTTACAATCAGCTAATTGTACTTGATTTAGCAACAATCCATACCCTAAAAAATGACAATGAGCATCAATAAATCCGGGAAACACAACCTGACTTTGAGCATCATACATTTCCTCCGCCGAATATTTATTCAAAATTTGATTTTCCTTCCCCATCGCAACAATCTTTCCTCCCTGAACCGCTATAGCCTCTACTACGGTAAAATTCTCGTCTACCGTATAAATTGTAGCATTATGAACAATCAAATCTACAGGTGTTTTTGTTATACATCCCTCTAACATAAGCATCAAAACAAAAGGATACAAAACCCTAAAAAACAATTCATTAACTTTCAACATTTATAATTTTTAAAAATAAAAAAACGAAGATAAATTTTAAACTTCAGTAATCAAATAAATACCAATAATATTTGGGCGTTCCCATTACAGCATAAAAAAGCCGTTTCGTTCGCACTACCCCCACTACACCACTTTTTAACGCCGTAATGGTCGGGCTATCCGCTATATCTTTTGGTTTGCATAAAGCAAACAAACCAAAAGGATGCCGCTTCTATCCCTAACGCGAACGGAATGAGAACTAAGAAAGCGAGTTTTAGTTTCTCCAAACAATCTCCAAAAAAACTCACTAATTTTTAAGTCCCAACATCATAACTCCCAATTTTCTCTTAGATTTGCGAAATAGCAAAGCAAGCTCATTACAGTTATAAAAAAAAACAAAAATGAAAATCATATTATTTGACGGGGTGGCACACCTATCCTTATTTCCGATTACAGCAACAAAACCCGTTGCCAACCTCAGAATAGGTATTCTTACCATTGCCGAAAAATGGGAAAAGAGATTGAATTGTGAAGTATCGATACGAACCAAAGATTATTTGGAGAAAAAATTCAATGCCAATCACAACGAGGCAGATATAGGCATCTTTTCAGCCGTACTTCCCGATGATGATTTAGTCGAAGCCATTCAAGAACTCAAAAAAGGACAAGTACTCTTGCACCAAAAACAACTGATTGCCATTTCTCCGATACCAGCATCCGATGCAGATTTAGACAAAACACTATCCAAAATGGAGATTATTGAGTACACAGCAACACCAACACTATTGAATGCTCCGTGGGACATTTTCAAACACAACCCGCAAGAGATAGAAAAAGATTTTGATTTAATCACAAAAGACAGAACATCAGAAACCTTAAACGCAACAAACACCATCATCGGTAATCGTCTGTTTGTAGAACAAGGAGCAAAAGTAAATTGTGCGGTTATCAACACTACCGAAGGAGCAGTTTACATCGGTAAAGATGCAGAAATAATGGAAGGTTCTCTTGTTCGCGGAAGCTTAGCTTTATGCGACAATGCTGTACTAAAAATGGGAGCAAAAATTTACGGAGGAACAACCATCGGTAAATATTCCAAGGTAGGTGGAGAAGTCGGGAACTCTGTCATTCAAGACTACACCAACAAAGGACACGACGGATATTTAGGCAACAGTGTTTTGGGAGAATGGTGCAATTTAGGTGCAGATACTAATACCTCAAACCTAAAAAACAATTACAGTAATGTGAGAGTTTGGAGTTACAAAGACAATAAACCGGTCGATACTGGGTTACAGTTTTGCGGACTCATAATGGGCGACCATTCCAAAAGCGGTATCAACACGATGTTTAATACCGGAACGGTATCAGGTGTTTTTGCTAATATTTTTGGTGGTGATTTTCCTCAAAAATTCATACCTTCGTTCTCTTGGGGCGGAGCAAAAGGTTGGGACACCTATAAATTAGACAAAGTCTTTGAAGTTGCCGAACGCGTAATGAAAAGAAGAAATGTAGAATTAACTGAAGCCGATAAAGAAATTATTCGCCACTTATTTGCCTTTTCCAAGCAATATAGAAAAACGAATCAACAAACGGTTTTGAATTAAATAAAATTTTAAAATGACTAAAATAAAATTTGGAACAGATGGCTGGAGAGCTATCATCGCAAAAGAATTTACCGTAGATAATGTAGCAAGAGTATCAACGGCTACGGCAAAATGGGTAAAAGACAATTATAAAATTCCTAGTATTGTTATTGGGCATGACTGCCGTTTTGCGGGAGAATTATTTGCTGAAACAGCAGCTAAAGTTTTTGCCTCACAAGGAATAAAAGTCTATTTAGCCAAAGGGTTTGTTTCTACCCCAATGGTTTCTTTAGGTTGCGTAAAATTACAAACTTCTCTCGGTGTAGTCCTTACGGCAAGCCATAATCCGCCGTCGTATAATGGCTACAAACTAAAAGCTCACTTCGGAGGTCCTTTATCTCCTGAAGGAGTGCAAGAAATTGAGGATATTATTCCCGAAAAAAACGCAATAGATACAGATGCTCTAAGCATGCAAGAATTTGTAGATAATGGCACAATAGAATATGTGGATTTAGAAACCATGTACATCAATCACGTTAAAGATCATTTTGACTTAGACGCGATAAAAAACTCTGGTTTACACTTTGCTTACGATGCAATGTATGGAGCAGGACAAAATGTATTAAAAAAACTACTGCCCGAAATGTCGTTTCTACATTGCGAATACAACCCTTCGTTTATGGGGCAGGCACCGGAACCAATTGCTAAAAATTTAACCGAATTTTCTGAATTTATTCGCAAAGACGGAACCATTGCAGCAGGTTTAGCTACCGATGGAGATGCAGACCGAATCGGTTTATTAAATTCTAAAGGAGAATTTGTAGATTCTCATCATATTCTTCTTTTACTGATGACTTACTTATACAAAGTAAAAGGGATGAAAGGAAAAATAGTCGTTGCAGCTTCAACTACACCGCGTGTTATCCGCTTGGCTAAAAAATGGGGACTGCCCAACGATGAGGTTCAAATCGGATTTAAGCACATTGCCAAACAAATGGTCAATGAAGACGTTTTGGTTGGTGGTGAAGAATCCGGAGGAATCGCTATCAAAGGTCATATTCCTGAACGTGATGGAATTTGGATGGGGTTAGTCATTTTTGAATATATGGCTAAAACCGGAAAAACCTTAGAAGAATTAGTCAATGAGATTTATGAATTAGTCGGTGAGTTTAAATATTGGAGAGATGATTTGCATTTACCGGAAGAAATAAAGCAAGAAGTCATAAAAAATTGTAAAGCCGATAAATACAAATCTTTCGGGGATTATAAAGTTCAAGAATTGCAAACCATAGATGGGTTTAAATACATCTTTAATGATGATGAATGGCTAATGATTCGACCTTCGGGAACTGAACCTGTTTTAAGAGCTTATGCCGAAAGTAAAACCTTAGATGGAGCTAAAGCTATCTTGGCAGCAGCTAAAAAAGAATTGGGAATAGCTTAATCTTTTCCCTTTATAAAACAACTTTATTACTTCAAAGCAATATTTTCCCAAAGAGAAACGTTGCTTTGAAAGATATTGTATTAATAG
>JALWSJ010000185.1 GCA_026993705.1 Flavobacteriales bacterium | reverse complement strand
CTTGCAATAAGTTCAACTTAGTGGTTAATTTATCTTTTTCCGTTCCATCCGTCAGAGCAATTTGGTCTTCTATGTCCTTGATGTCTTCTTCCACTTTAGATTTCCAATTGTTAAGGGCTTCTTCTTTTTCAGCCGGGCTAGCAAAGTCATCCAATTCAGCATAGGCATTTTGATAAGGAGCGTATTCTTGTGCAATTTCTTCTTCTAAAGTTTCGGTGTCATAGGTGGTAGTCATTTCGGTTGTAGATTCCTCGATCTCCGATAAATAATTAACGACTTTATTTTTCTCCTCTTGCAATAAGTTCAACTTAGTGGTTAATTTATCTTTTTCCGTTCCATCCGTCAAAGCGATTTGGTCTTCCGTGTCTTTGATGTCTTCCTCTACTTTAGATTTCCAATTGTTAAGAGCATCTTCTTTTTCTGCCGAGCTAGCAGATTCATCCAATTCAGCATAGGCATTTTGATAAGGAGCGTATTCTTGTGCAATTTCTTCTTCTAAAGTATCGGTGTCATCGGTAGTAGTCGTTTCAGTTGTAGATTCCTCGATCTCCGATAAATAATTAACGACTTTATTTTTCTCCTCTTGCAATAAGTTCAATTTAGTGGTTAATTTATCTTTTTCCGTTCCATCCGTCAGAGCAATTTGGTCTTCTATGTCCTTGATGTCTTCTTCCACTTTAGATTTCCAATTGTTAAGAGCATCTTGTTTTTCTGCTGGGTTAGCAGATTCATCTAATTCAGCATAGGCATTTTGATAAGGAGCGTATTCTTGTGCAATTTCTTCTTCTAAAGTATCGGTGTCATCGGTAGTAGTCGTTTCAGTTGTAGATTCCTCAATCTCCGATAAATAATTAACGACTTTATTTTTCTCTTCTTGCAATAAGTTCAGCTTAGCGGTCAATTTATCTTTTTTCGTTCCATCCGTCAGAGCAATTTGGTCTTCTATGTCCTTGATGTCTTCTTCCACTTTAGATTTCCAATTGTTAAGAGCATCTTGTTTTTCTGCTGGGTTAGCAGATTCATCTAATTCAGCATAAGCATTTTGATAAGGTGCATACTCTTGTGAAACTTCTTCTTCTAAAGTTTCGGTGTCATCGGTGGTAGTCGTTTGTTCATTGGTAGTTTCTCCTAATTGAGTATCTTCTTCTACCTTGTTTTCAGCTAAAACATTTTCGTTTTCAGTAATTTGACCTTCCAGTTCTTTGGATGCCAAATAATCGGATATTTGTTCTTTTTCTTCGTCTGTCAATTCAACCGTTGTACCTGCGTCAATATCATCATACAACTTCGTCATTAATTCAACTTGGTGTTGTAGTGCCTCAGCTTCTTTTTGCAACTTATCCGAACGGGCAAAGCTCTCTTTTGCCATTTCATCGTTCAATTCCAACTGTTCTTTTATATCATCAATCTGACGTTGAATAGTCGGCTTATCCTTTTTCTTTGCTTTTTCCAATTCTCTCTCCAAAGAAGATAAACGCATTCTAAGTTCATCATCTGCTTCTCTATATTCTTGGGCATCTTCATCAGCCTTGTCTGCTTCTTCTCTTTTTAATCGTGCTTTTTGTACCAAATCATCATATCCCGAACGATAATTAGATTCGTCTTTAATCAAATCATCTATTCTTGCTTGTAAATCTTTTAACGCTTGAATTGCCTTGTCATGCGAATTTTCATTCACAGCTTTTTCAATCTCAATAGAAACGGTTTTTGCGTTATCCGCTTCGGCTTGTTTCTTCGTGTATTCTTCCTTTAAAGCTTCGGCTAAATTTAAGGCTGTTGTCGCTAATAAATTCAAATCTTTTGATTTTTGATGAGCATTATTGGCTAGTGCTATTTTTTCTTGTTTTTTTAATGGACTATCAATTGACTCAGCTTCTTTAAGTAAATCATCAGCTTGACGAACTAATTTTTTAGCCTCATCACTTTTAGATTTGGCTACTGTATAAGCCGCTTCCATTCTTTTTTTCAATTCATTGGCTTCAGCTTGTACTTCTTGTGCTTTTTCCGAACTCAAAGCTATCAAGTCATCAACGGTGTAATTTTCGTCCAAAGCTTCGGTAACCACATCGTTTTTGTCGAATTGATTAAATAAAGAATCCGGAAATTCATCGGCATTGGGCTCAGGATTTGCCATGTCTCGCAGAACTTTTGCCATAATTTCAGCAGCGTTTGGAACAGGCTCATCAAATAGATTATTGATAACTAATTTTTCGCCTCCGTCTGTTTTTATAAGTGCTAATGATTGTTTTAGGGGGGTTACTTCCTTCTGTGCCGGTATTTCTACTTCTCCTGAGTGAATTTTTTCACTCGTAGGTGTTTCCACTATAAAACGATACTTACCACTTCTTGGTAAAACAATTACATAATCTCCTTTTCCATCCGGATTATAAATTCCCTCAATCTCTCCCGATTGCATATTTTCAACTTTAATTGTTGCCTGCAAATCTTCGGGATTCACTTTGTTTTCAAAATGTCCGGCTAAAATGACGTTCACAATAGGGAACGTTTCTACTTTTACTTTATACACGTCCAAATAGCCGAATTTACTGGCTCTTGATGAAGCAAAATAAGCATTTTCCGACTGAGAATCTACGATGTACATAATATCATCATCAGGAGTATTAATTTTATAATCAAGATTTTCAGCTTCTCCTGTAAATGTATTTGTTTCTACTTCATATTCTATTTTAAAATTATCATAGCCCCCCATACTTGTATGCCCTTTTGAACTGAAATAGAATGTTTTTCCATCACTGTGCAAAAAAGCATAAGCATCATCATAAGGCGTATTGACTTGTTCCGGTAGTTTTTCCGGAGCACTCCATTTCCCCGAAGGTAAACGGTTTACACGGTAAATATCAAGTCCCGTAGAGCCGTCTTTTCCATAGCTTGAATAGAATAAAACATCTTGGTTTAACGGAGGAAAATACACTACAGATTTATACCCAATCTTTTTATCGTACTTGGATTGAAATTCCGCAGAAACTAAAATTTTCCCACCAATATCCGATAAGTCATAAGAGTATTGAAAACGGTCGTAACTCGATTTGGTCTTTTCATACACCACCAATTCAGTTAAGTGTTTTAATAATTGAATACCGTTGTTGCACATTTGAATATGCAAATCAACCTGTACTTTTTGTTGCAATTTAGCATCTGCTTCCGCCTTGAATTTTTGATAATTGGTAAGAGCCGATTTAAAATTATAATTCAAATGATAAGCCTTTCCCAAATAGAAATAAACTCTCTTGTCTCCTCCGCCACCTTTGCTTGCCGAAAATTTTAAATACCGAAGACTTTTTTCTTTGTCTTCATCTGCAAACAAGAGGCACACACCGTATTTAAAATTGTACTCCGGACTGGTTTGATTTAAGCTCAATAAATTCAAGATATGTGGCAATGCCTTATCATACTCTCCTTTATCAAACATTTTGTCAGCGTACTTTTTTCGCTCCTCTTCATTTTTAAATTCCTGACCATACGAAAGCTGTCCGACAATAGTCAAAATAAGTAAAAGGCAATATGTAATTCTCTTGTTCAAGTTGCTGAATAGTTATACATTATTATCTTCCGAAGGTTCATTATTCCGAACATAATATGGCATCTTCCCTTCTTCGTTTCTTAATAAACGTTGGATGTTTGCCCTATGACGTACTACGACCAATACCGATAAAATCATTGAAAAATAACGTAGTGAAGAAGAATTTTCCCGGAACAAAAAAACGACAACCAAAGGAAAAGCTATTGCAGCAACAATTGCACCGAGCGATACATATTGCGTAGCTAAATACACCGATAAAAAGATTCCCAAACAAACCATTGCTGCGGGAAAATTAATAGCCAACACAATTCCCAAAAGGGTCGCTACACCTTTACCGCCTTTAAAACGCTCGTATATAGGGAATATATGCCCTAATACAGCTGAGACCCCAACAACGAGTTGAAAATTAACATAAGCATTTGTTCCCCATTCCAATCCTGCATATTTAGGTAAATAGTATGTTACTACCCAACCCTTAAAAATATCAAAAAATAAGACAGGTATCCCCGCTTTCTTTCCCAACGTCCGAAACGTATTTGTTGCTCCCGCGTTTTTACTCCCGTAATTGCGTACATCAACGCCAAAAAATATTTTCCCCACCCATATAGATGAAGGAATAGAACCTACTAAATAGGCAATCAAAATGGCTACTATTGTGTACGATGAAAAAAAATCTCCCATAAATTCAGGATTTACAAACTTCCCCAACTTTCAAATATACACAATTGTTGAAAACTTTAGTAAAATATGCAAAAAAATAATGCCATTTCAATATTTAAATGGTATAATATGTTGGGCGTTCCCCCAATTTACAAAACAAACATTTCGCTCCCGCTCAACGTTTGTTTTGTAAATTGGGGTCGGGCTATCACTACTCACTCTTTTTGCCCTCAAAAGGAGGAGGGCAAAAAGGAGTTCAAACACGCCGTTCTATCCCTAACGCAAGTGGAATGAGTGCATAGAAAGTGAATTTTTGTTTTCTTAGACGATGAAAAAATCATAGTTTTCAAGCGAAAAAATAAACATAAAAAAAGCCGTTACAGTATTGTAACGGCTTTTAAAAAGGTATAAAAGGAATTTATTTTCCTTCCATTTTAGCTTTCAATTCAGCTAGTGCATCAATATCTCCTAATGTAGATTTTTCAGCAGCTGCGTTATTTGAAGCTATTGCTTTTCTTGTAGATTTCTTGTGGTTTTCTTGCATTTCACCCCAAGTTAACGCATGAGAAACTAAAATTTTCTTGTTATCTTTGTTAAACTCAATTACTTTGAATTGTGCTTTTTCTTCAAGAGCCAAGCTTGTTCCGTCTTCTTTTTTCATGTGTTTTACAGGGCAGAAACCTTCTATACCGTAAGGTAAAGCGATGATACCTGCTTTATCTTTTATTTTGATAACTGTTCCTTCGTGAACAGAATCCAATGTAAAGATAGTTTCGTAAGTATCCCAAGGGTTTTCTTGTAATTGTTTGTGTCCTAAACTCAATCTTCTGTTTTCAACATCCAATTCTAAAACAACTACATCCAACTCTTCTCCAACTTTACAGAAATCAGAAGGGTGTTTGATTTTCTTTTCCCAAGAAAGGTCAGAAATGTGAATCAAACCATCGATTCCTTCTTCCAACTCAACAAATACTCCAAATGTAGTAAAGTTCTTAACGATAGCTTTATGTTTAGAACCAACAGGATATTTCTCTTGAATACCTGCCCATGGATCTGGCATCAATTGTTTCATTCCTAAAGACATTTTTCTGTCTTCGCGGTCTAAAGTCAATATTTTAGCTTCAATTTCGTCTCCAACTTTTAAGAAATCGTTTGCTGTTCTAAGGTGTTGACTCCAGCTCATTTCCGAAACGTGAACCAATCCTTCTACTCCCGGTGCAATTTCTACGAAAGCACCATAGTCAGTAAGAACAACTACTTTTCCTTTCACTACATCTCCAACTTTAAGGTTTTCATCAAGAGCGTCCCATGGGTGTGCTGTTAATTGTTTTAAACCTAAAGCGATACGTTTTTTGTTGTCGTCAAAGTCAAGGATAACTACTTGAATTTTTTGATCCAACTCACAAACTTCTTCAGGGTGATTAACACGTCCCCAAGATAAGTCAGTAATATGGATTAATCCATCAACACCACCAAGGTCAACGAATACTCCGTAAGAAGTAATGTTTTTAACTGTACCTTCGATTACTTGACCTTGTTCAAGACCTTTCATAATCAATTTCTTTTGCTCTTCCAATTCTGCTTCGATAAGAGCTTTATGAGAAACGACTACGTTTTTAAATTCATTGTTGATTTTGACTACCTTGAACTCCATGTTTTTACCAACATATTGATCGTAATCTCTAATTGGTTTAACATCGATTTGTGATCCCGGTAAGAAAGCTTCAATTCCAAAAACATCGGCAATTAAACCACCTTTAGTTCTGCATTTAACAAAACCGGTAATAATTTCGCCTGTTTCAAGAGCTTTATTAACTTTTTCCCAAGCTGTTTGGATACGAGCAATTTTATGCGACAATACTAATTGACCGTTTTTATCTTCTAATGTTTCGATAAAAACTTCTACTTCGTCTCCTACTTTGAGGTCTGGATTGTAACGAAACTCATTTCTTGAAATTACACCGTCACTTTTGTACCCGATGTTTACAACAACTTCACGGTCTGTAATTTCAATTACTTTTCCGATTACTACTTCTTTTTCTTCGATTTGTTTTAACGTAGATTCGTACTTTTTAGCGA
>JALWSJ010000184.1 GCA_026993705.1 Flavobacteriales bacterium | reverse complement strand
AGGTAAAAAACTACTACTAAGCAAACCTAATGAGTGTAATTTTTGTATCCACTGACAATCTTTTATATCTGTCTTTTTACCTTTTATGTTTTTTGTTTGTCTTCCATTTACTAAGATGACATCAAAAACATAAACCACTAAGGTAGAAAATAAATTTTGCCAATATGTACCTGTGCTTTCCATTGCTACAGTTGTAACTTTATGTTGCTTTAACCATTCACATAAATCTTTTTGATTCTCACTATAAACACCGAATTCTTTTACGTATTCAGCGTTTTGACCTACAGCAACCCAGTGACTTCTACTCCCAATATCAATACCAGCAGCATGTGGATTGACAACATCCAACGAAATTTTCTTGTTTGACATAATTCTAGAAATTTTAAGGTTTATAACTATAAATAAACTCCAAGGAATGCAAATACATGTTTTGAAATTATTCCAATCGGGATTATTATATATTATAATATCGCCATTAAACTCTAACTCAAGCAATGAATAATCATTACTCATTGCTTTTGCATTCAAACCTTAATAGTCCTCGGGCTTGTAAGCACCAGTATCCATAACGGTCTTAACAAGGAGTTCAATGCTAAGATACAAACGTTAGCTCAAAGACTCAACTGTTTTTCACAGTCGTTTAATTGTCCCTAACGCGTGTGAAATTGACGGATAGAAAGTGAAGTTTATAGTTCTCAAACAATGAATAAAAATTTTGCATAGCACCCGCTATGGAAAATAATTTTGAAGAAGGATAAGGGAAATAAAACGCTTTATTAAGTTCTTTTCAATGTTTAAATAGTATTAACCCTTGTACTACCTTAAATATCACTATGCAAACCAAAAAAATGATTAAATTTGTTTAAATACATATTTGGACATGTTTAAAACAATAGAAATTGACCGTAAAAACCTCACGATAATGGGAGTTAAGTTTTCAAATATAAAAACTTTAGAAACCACTGCAAATGCAATCGGAAGTAATATGTTTGAAGGATTTGAGCCAACCCCAAAAGGAATTAAAATCATTAGGGATTACTTATCAGGGAAAATTACATTGTCCGAATTAATAGATTTTTCAAAGGAAAAATCATATGTCTGATTCATACAAGTATCTTGACCACAATTACACCTATACCGATCCAAAAACTGGTGTTTTAAAAAACTTGGCTAGTATAACCGATTCGGATGCCTTGCTTTTTTTTGAAAGTGTAGCTGTTTCAAAACGCATAAAAGAACTCTACGAAAACCCCTTAAAAATAAATGGAATAAATAGTCTTTTTGAAATACATAAACACCTTTTTCAAGATGTGTATGCTTGGGCAGGAAAAAAACGAAAGGTAGAAATCAGTAAATCAGGTAAACAATTTTTTCCGACAACGTATTTTGAACAATTAGCCATCCCCCGTTTTTTTTAGTTGAACAATAAATTAAGTTGTCCACTATACTCGTCTTTAGGCACTTCGATTATTTTCCATCTAATTCTGGTCGGCATTAATAG
>JALWSJ010000183.1 GCA_026993705.1 Flavobacteriales bacterium | reverse complement strand
AGCTTTTATTAGGAAACACTCAAAACTGTTTGACTTTTTGGCAAAAAGAGTTGATAGAGAGAAATTTTCCGGTTTGCCGCTTACACTTTTATCAATATCGGTTGCATATCTTTTTATAGCTTTTATAGGAACGCTTTTGGATGTAATGCGCTTTGGTCAAATAGCTCAGTTTGATCTGATGTTTTCTAATCTTCTTGCAAGTTTCAGAAGCATCTCTCTTGTTAAACTATTTTTATTTATAACTATGCTTGGCAACACAAAGACCATTATAATTATTTCCCTATCGGTTTTGATTATCCTGATTATTTATAAAAAGCATAACTATATACTTCCCTTGTCAGTAACGGTTATTTTTTCTGCTTTAAGTGATCATCTGATAAAATATTTAGTGGGAAGACAAAGGCCACTTGTTGCAGCATATCATGAATCTTTTTATTCTTTCCCGAGCGGGCATGCCACAATAGCGGCTGCCTTCTATGGTTTTATCGCATATATTCTGATAAGAGAGATAAAGAGTCTCAAGGGCAGACTTAATATAGCCTTTGCCGCCTTTCTTGTAATATTTCTAATAGGATTAAGCAGAATTTATCTATGTGTGCACTATTTCAGTGATGTATGGGCCGGATATATACTGGGTGCTTTATGGGCTATAATAGGCATAGCAATTAGTGAATATTATCTGTTCAAGCATATTAACGGCAGCCCTCACACGGTAAACCCATCAGCAAAAATTGTATCGGTCGTTTTGATTGTTTTATCCCTATCAGGGTATCTATATTTGGGATACACATTTAAACCTCAATTTCTGAAACCGCCGCAAATAAAAACTGTGACTATAGATAACATAACAGCTATATTCAAAAATGAAAAGTTAAAATATACTTATACTATTCTTGGAGCAAAACAGGAACCGGTAAACCTTATAGTTATCGCAAAAAATGACAAAGAGCTCGCAAGCGCCATAAGAAAGGCAGGCTGGTATTTGGCAGATAAACTAAACCTGAATTCTGCAGAACACTTTATGAGAGCGCTCATTTCAGGCAGGCCGTACAGCAAAGCTCCTATATCGCCTGATTTTTGGGATTACAGGGTAAATAATTTCGGTATAGAAAAACCTACAAAAAGCGTAAAGGTAAGGCATCACGGTAGAATTTGGAAAACGCCGTTTATTATAAAAGATGAAAGGATTTATGTTGCGGCTTTGAGTTTTGATGAAGGATTCAGGTGGATTGTGCATAAAATAAGCCCTTATGTGGACGAAGAAAGAGACTTTTTCTTTAAAAATTTGAAAAATGACGGTTTGATAAAAAAATATAGACTTATACGATTAACAAAGCCGTTCATAGGCAAAAACTTCTACGGGGATCAATTTTTTACAGATGGCAAAGCATACATAGTGTGGATTGAAAATTCGAAAAAGCTGAATTGACGAAGTTAAGACCTTGCAGTCTGTTGATTTTTCCGTTCTTTATATTTCACCGGGCAAAGGCATGGCCCCTATACCACCCCAATTTGTAAAACTACATTACCGCCAACTCATAACGAGGCAGGCGGGCCAATATCCATTGCGTCATAGAGTTCTTTTTGCTTTTCAAGAATCTCTCCGACACGTAGTCTGTATGCTGCCGCCTCTCAGGCGGTTAAAAGATTTGACAAAGAAGCGAAAAATAATAGGATGGCTCTGGGAATGGTTGAAAAAGTGAAAAAGAAATTGGAGAAGAAGGAGTAATGTCAAATGTTGAGACGCGCTACAACCTCTTCATTTATTAATGGCGGGATGGGCTCATTGTGCTCCTTTAAGCTTTCAAGATATACTTCAATAGCCTCTTTAATATTTTTTATGGTTTCTTGGCTTGTCTTGCCTTGTGATATACAACCAGGTAAAGATGGAACCTCTGCAACGAACATTCCGTCTTCATCCTGTTCTATTATTATTCTGTATTTCATAGTTTTATCCCCAAAATAGAATTATTAATATTATCAAACAGGTTTCTGAATTTGTCAATTTATGAGATAAAAACAAAAAGCTATCCTTACAATACAGTAGCTTGTGCTTTTTGGATTAGGCTCGAAGGAAAATTTCAAAGAAAAGAGCTGAAAGATATTTGACCTTAACATCTATTCTAAAGGGCTTTTGTGAAAAAAGTTACGGATGCAAAAAGCATAAAAAAAATTATCTAACGCCCAAACAAGTTGAAAAAATTTACGGGCTTACAGAAAAATGGTTAGCTAACATGAGATGGCAAAAAAGATTAATAAAGTAGTTTCTCGTAAATAATATTATTTTTATCTTGCTTTTATAAATAGTTTGCATTATAATACTTTTAATAGTGCTATAAAGGAGGCTATTATGATTGTGAGTGCAAATGATATAAAAAGAAAAGGAATAAGCCTTATAGACAGCTTGATAGATGAGTTTGATGAGGTAGTGATAAGCGTAAGAGGCAAGCGAAAATATGTTGTGCTTGATATTGAAAAATACAAAGAACTAAGGGACAATGAGCTTGAACTGGCTTATTTGGAAGCAAAAAAAGAGATTAAAGAGGGCAAGTATCATACCGATATTAATGAGCATATTGAAAGCATTTCAAAATAACCGATGTATAAGCTTATTTTTACAGAATCTTACCAAAAAAGAGCTAAAAAGTTTTTTAAAAAACACCCTGAACTTTTGGATAGATACAAAAAGGTATTATTTATTCTGCAATCAAACCCTGAACATCCGTCTTTAAGGCTGCATAAATTAAGTGGTAAGATAAGAGATTTTTATTCTGTATCCATAAACCTAAAATATAGAGTAATCTTGGATTTTGTTATTGAAAGCAACATCGTTATTTTGCTTGATATAGGCAAGCACGATGATGTCTATTTATAAAAAACGTTTTTGAAACAGCAAAAAGAGGCGGGATCTAAAATAGAAGTTTTATCATCAAGTGCAATTTTGCCTTTGCTTCCGTTCGAATAGAAAACCGACATAAAGTTACCCTATAGTTATCCCCGGAAGATAAGCAACAAAAAACCGCACCGACTAAAATCTTAAAGAATGGCGATATATAGGCTTTTTGTGGTGCCGAGACGTGGAATCGAACCACGGACACAGGGATTTTCAGTCCGTCTTGTGAAATTTCTATCAACTTCTCTTAATTTCCTTGACTTTCCTTTTACCTTATTGTATAAGGAATTATGGAATTATTAAACTTCTCTCTACTTCCTTTAATTTCTATAAATTTTTCACTTTTATGGACTAATAGTGGACTAATTCTGAAGCACGGTTCTGTTGTTATATCAAAAAAGGAGGTAATATGCCAAAGTATTTTTCTGTAAAAAAATACCCTGGAGTGCAGTATTATGAAAGTGAAAAAAGAAGGTTTAATGGTAGGGTAGAGAAATGTTTTTACATTAGATACCAAGACTCATTAGGAAAAAGAATAAGAGAAAAGATAGGCTGGGAATCAGAAGGTATAACCGCAAAATACGCATTTGATATAAAAAATGAAAGATTGAGAAGCATAAGACTTGGAGATGAAGTTGTACCTATTCAAAAAAAGAAACATAGCATATCTTTTGCCGATTTTATGGAGAATCGATATTTTCCTTATGCAAAATCAAATAAAAATCCATCAAGCTATAAAAGAGAAAAACAGCTCTATTTAAAATGGATTAAACCTATTATTGGAGATAAAGCCCTTAAAAATATTTTCTCTTTTGATATAGAAAAGATAAAAAAGGTTATGAAAGATTCGGGTAAAGCCCCAAGAACAATAGAATACGCTTTGGCTGTGACAAGATATGCTTTCAATATAGCTTCCAATTGGGAAATATATTCGAAATCAAATCCGGTATCAAAGGTAAAAAAACCTAAGAACGACAATAAGAGGATAAGATTCCTATCACCACAAGAGGCTGAAAAACTGCTTAATGAACTAAAAAAACATTCACGGGATGTTTATGAAATGGCGTATCTAAGCCTATACACTGGTATGCGCTTTGGAGAGATAGCTAATCTTAAATGGCAGGATATAGACCTTGAAAACGGAATAATAAATATCAAAGATCCGAAAAATCAAATATGCAGAGTTGCTTATATAACAGAAAGTATAAAAGCACTTTTGTTAAAAAAACAAAAAAAAGAACAAACAGCAAATCAAAATGATCTTCTATTTAAAAATACAAACGGAAATAAAATAACGAAGATATCAAACACATTTTTCAGAGTAGTAAACAAACTCGGTTTTAATGACGGAGTAAATGATCCAAGAGACAAGGTTGTTTTCCACACCCTTCGCCATACATTTGCATCTTGGCTTGCAATAAACGGTACTCCCATCTATACAATAAAAGAGCTAATGGGACATAAAACACTTACGATGACGGAGAGGTACTCTCATCTGATACCAGATGTGAAGAGAGATGCTGTGGAAGAGCTAAGCAGGAATATGGAAAAACAGACAAAAGGAAGCAAATTAAGCAAAGATACCTTAGCTTCATAAAACTATAAATAGTTTTGATAGCAAATGGTAATTTCACTTGCTTTTTTTGTTGAATGTGCGCTAATCTAAAAATCAACTACGGGGCTGTTGACATTATGAACTATTCTGAACTTTTAGAACTTATAAAAATAGGCGAAGGATATACGATAGAATTTAAAGAAAAGTTGAGCGACACAATAGCAAAAGACATCTGCGCTTTTACTAACTCATCAGGTGGTAAGATAATATTAGGCATCGACGATAAAAATAACGAAGTTAAAGGTTTCAAGCTTGCCAACGAAATCAGATCTCGCATGCAAAACTATGCAAGAAATATAGATCCGCCGTTGATTATTGATGTTGAACAGAATAATGATCTTGTTGTGATATATGTACCCGAAGGCAAAGAAAAACCTTATTTTGTAAACGGTAAGTGCTATATAAGACAAGGGGCTAATTCTCAGCAGCTGTCTCGTGATGAAATACGAAACTTCTTCCAGAAAACGAACATGATTAGATTCGATAGAAAGCTTAATAGCGATTTTAATTTAGATGAGGATTTCAACAAAGATGCATTTGAAAAATTTGTAGATGAAGCCAAAATAGATAAAACACTTTCTAAAGAACATATTTTAAAAAATCTAAATTTAATTAAAGACAATAAGCTGACAAATACCGGAGTTTTATTCTTTTCTAACTCTACAAAGAGATTCTTTTTAAACTCAGTTATAACATCGGTTCTATATCAAGGCTACGAAAGAATCGATGTATTAGATAGAGAAGACCTCGAACTTGACTTTATTTCAAATTTAGAGGGCGCAATTAAATTCCTGTTGAGTAATCTAAGGATCAAATCTGTCATAAAAGGATTAAAGCGATGCGATGTTCCCGAGATTCCAACGGAAATTTTAAGAGAAATAGTTTTAAATGCAATGGTGCACAGGGACTATTATAGCGAAGGCAGAATATTTATAGAGATCTTTAAAAATAGAGTTGAAATATCAAATCCAGGAGGGCTTTTGTTTGACAAAAAACTTTTAGGCAAAAAATCCTTAAACAGAAACCCTTTAATTGCAGATTTGGTTTATAGACTCGGTCTTGTTGAAAAGATAGGTTCAGGCATAAACAGGATTAAAAGAATACTCGGCGGTAATGTTTCATTTGAAGACGAGAATGACGGTTTTAGAGTTGTAATAAAAAGAGAAGAAACTATTACCGAAAAATATACCGAAGGTTCGGAAAAAAGTTCGGAAAAAAGTTCGGAAAAAATTCTTCAGCTTATTAAAGAAAACCCAAAAATTACGATAAAAGAACTTGCCGGCAGATTGAATCTTTCCACAAGAGCTATCGAAAAAACCATCTTTAATCTTAAAGAAAAAAGCGCTCTAAAAAGAGTTGGTCCAAAAAAGGGCGGATATTGGGAAGTGTTGGATGAAAAAGAATAAGTCGTATATACAAAGCCACATTTCGATACTTTTGAAATTCACCGAGATTATGGTGCTGTGAATTATTTATCCGGCTCGACAAATTAGTCTATCTTAAAAGAGAGTGCCTGGATATACTTACTGAGTAAGGTTTTGTTGTTTTCTTGACAGAAAATTATTGATTTCATATATTGTTTTAATGAGAAAACAGCAATGATATATGTATATAGTATATATTGATTTTTGGGTGATGAGAGGAAATATTAAAAGGAAAGTATGTGCAATTGTGTTTATCCTGCCATATAGTTGGAATAAACACAATAGAGTTTATACAACCGTTGTGGGGCATATAAAAGAGACATAATGTAATGTTAACTACCGAACGATTTAATCAGATAAGAAAACAAGAATTAAACAATAT
>JALWSJ010000182.1 GCA_026993705.1 Flavobacteriales bacterium | reverse complement strand
CATTCAAACAAAATACCAGTTGGTTGCAAATCAAATAATTATGGTGTTTTATCAACAAAATTAAGTTTCTTGAGTGAAAATAATATTGAAAATATTTATTGTTTGAGTTATAAACATCCAAAGGTAAAGACAACCTTTTTTTATTTTCTTCGTCAAGTGTCTGAAAATAAATCCTATATTTAAAAGTTATTTTAACTAGTTTAATATATTTTTTTGCCGACAACTTGATTAAGAATATTACATATCTGTTTTGTGTTTTGTTTTCTGCTTTTACCGTTTGGGGGCAGGGTGGTCATTCTGCATTGAGATTTACCGAAAATCTAGGGCAATTCAACGAAGTTGTACGCTACAAAGTTGAAATTAACGATGGAGAAATCTTTTTAGAAGATAGCAGTATTACTTATAATCTCTACAGCAGAGACTTAATTTCAGATATATATCATGGTCTAAAACCCAATACAACGCCCATTAAAGGACATGCTTATCGTGTTCATGTTCTAAATGCTTTGCCTGATGTAAAAATAACAACGGAAGGCAAATCAAACGATTATAAAAATTATTATTTAGGGAATAATCCCAATAATTGGGTTTCAGGAGCACATGATTTTTCTTCCATTTGTTACAAGAATATTTACGACGAAATAGATTTAAAATATTATGGCTTTTATGGTCAGGTCAAATATGATTTCATAGTAAAGCCGAATGCCAATCCACAACAAATTGTATTGGAGTACGAAGGTATGGAACAAATGCAAATAAAAAACGGTCATTTGTTTATGGAGAGTGGATACGGAACATTGGTCGAACAAAGCCCTTATGCTTATCAAGAAATAGGAGGAAAAAAAATTAAGATTGATTGCAAGTATATTTTGCAGGGTAACAAATTATCATTCCAATTGGGGGAATATGATTCAACAAAACAACTAACCATTGACCCTGTACTTTCATTTGCTACTTATACCGGTTCTACCGCCAGTAACTTCGGTTGTACGGCAACCTATGATTTACAAGGAAACATGTATGTAGGAGGAACGGTATTCGGTTTTGGTTATCCTACAACAATTGGAGCGTTTCAAACAACTTTTTCAGGAGGAAATATTGATATGGGAATCACTAAATTTTCTTCCGATGGTACAACACTTCTATATTCTACCTATATTGGAGGTTCTGACAATGAAATTCCTCATAGTTTGGTCGTAAATGATAATAATCAACTGTATATATTAGGAACAGGTGGATCGTCTGATTATCCGACTTTAGTCGCATCTTACGACAATATCTATAATGGAGGTCCTCCTTTAAGTTTGGGATATGGTTATGGTTTTCAATATGCAAATGGTTGCGACATTGTCGTAACAAAATTTAATCCCACGGGAACAGCCTTAATGGGTTCTACATTTATCGGAGGAACCGGAAACGACGGTATAAATCGAAATTCTGAATTGCACTATAATTACGGAGATGCTTTCAGAGGAGAAATTATCGTTGATAATGCAGGAGATATTTATGTAGCTTCTACTACAGCATCTACCGATTTTCCTGTTGTAAGTGCACCTCAAACTACCTATGGAGGTGGTGGATTGGATGCCTGTCTGTTTAAGTTGGATAACAATTTATCAAACTTATTGTGGTCAACTTATTTGGGTGGCTCTGATTATGATTGTGCTTATTCCATACAACCGGATGCCAATGGAGATGTTTTTGCGACAGGAGGTACAAAAAGTTCTGATTTTCCGACAACGGCAGGAGCATTACATACATCTTATCAAGGAGGAGTTTCTGATGGCTTTGTCGTAAAATATACACCCGTGGGGAATTTAGCGGCTTCCTCTTTTATTGGAACAAACGAATACGACCAGTGCTTTTTTGTGCAGTCGGATAATAACAATGATATTTTTCTGGTTGGGCAAACTACAGGAACATATCCAATTTCACTGAATACATACAACAACCCGAATAGCGGTCAATTCTTGCATAAATTAGATAACACTCTTTCTACTACTCTAATGACAACTACTTTAGGAACAGGTTCTGGAGAAGTTGATATAGCCATTAGTGCTTTTATGGTAAGTGAATGTAATCAAATTTATATTTCGGGTTGGGGAGGATTTACCAATACTTTGACACAGTTAGGAGCGTTGGCAACTCATAGTACAACGACAGGTTTACCAATTACCTCACCGACTTTCCAAAGTACGACGGATGATAACGATTTTTATTTGATGGTGTTAAATCAAGATGCACAGAACTTATTATATGCTACCTATTTCGGCGGAAGTTTAAGCCATGAACACGTAGATGGAGGAACCAGCCGTTTCGATAAAAGCGGAAAAGTGTATCAAGCTGTATGTGCAGGTTGTGGAGGACATTCTGATTTTCCTACCACCCCCGGAGCGTGGTCTAACACAAACAACAGTTCAAACTGTAATCTAGGAGCATTTAAGTTTGATTTGGCAAACATAACCCCGACCATTAGTATTCCTCAACCTTTTGTTTGTCTGCCAAGTTCTTATACTTTTAATAACAATTCAACCGGTGGAAACGCTTACCATTGGGATTTTGGTGATGGCACAACATCAACAGACTTTGAACCTGCACACACCTTTGCCGATACCGGACACTATCAAATTGAATTGATTGTAATGGATACCACAGGGTGTTTAGACCCCGATACGGCTTTTTTAGAAATTGATGTATTTATGCTAAATAACGCAATGGTTACACAAACCGATACTATTTGCCCCAGAGCATCTATTCAATTGTCAGCAAGCGGTGGAGTAACTTACCAATGGTCGCCCCCTGATTATTTGGATAATCCCAATATTTCTCATCCCACTGCTTCACCACCTGTAACAACAACGTATCAAGTGGTTACCACAGATAGTTGTGGAGCTGACACGGCACAAATTACCATTCATGTTTACGATGATGCGGTCAATGCTATGCCCGACACAACCATTTGTTTGGGAACATCCGTTCAGTTGATGGCATATGGAGGAACTAATTATTCTTGGGTATCAAGTCCCGATATGGCTAACCCAACCTCTCAAACACCTACGGTTACTCCAACATCTGATGCTTATTATTTTGTCGATATAACAACAATTCATGGTTGTATCATTCGAGATTCTGTTCAGGTTACTATTGTGCCGGATGTACCAACACCTGTTTTATCAAATGACACAACCATCTGCATTGGAGATACGATACAACTTTATGCACAAGGGGGAGATTCTATACATTGGTATCCTAGTACCGATTTGAGCAGTGCCAATAGCTACACACCTGATGCTTTTCCTGAGCAGAATACAACAATCTATGCTAATTTTTATAATGTATGCGGATTTTCAACCGATTCTGTTGCAATAGAAATTATAGATGCTTTCCCCGAGATGCCAAACGATACAATTATTTGTCCGGGGACAAGTGTAACCTTACAAGCAACCGGAGCCGATACCTACTTGTGGACACCAAGCCAATTTGTCGATAATCCGACAAGTGCAACAGTAGTGGCATCACCTGATGAAACAACAATATTTCATGTTGCAACCACCAATATTTGCGGACAAGGAGAAGGACAAATAACCGTTCAAGTCTATGACGAAAACATTGATATAATTCCTGATTCTACTGTCTGTATAGGAATGAGCATCCAACTATGGTCAACCGGAGGTGTGCAATACACGTGGCAACCAACCACGGGAATGACCGGAGAAAACACCGCAACACCGTCCGTAACCCCTAATTCCACAACAGATTATATCGTAAATATAACTACATCTAACGGATGCTTGTTAAAAGACACGACAACCGTAACCGTAATTACAACAATTCCACAACCCGTTTTACCCAACGATACTTTAATTTGTGCCGGAGATACCATTCAGCTAACAGTAAGCGGAGGAGCTTATATTCTATGGAGTCCCGATAGTGTGTTGTCTTCGGTATCTTCTTATACGCCATTAGCCTATCCAACGCAAAGTATAACGCTGAATGTTGATTTTATAAATGCCTGTGGTACCGTAAAAGATTCAATGAGAATAGACGTAACAGACGTATATCCTACAATTGTTAATGATACTTCAATTTGTCCACATGATACAGCTCTGTTGTGGGTATCTAATGCCGATTATTACCAATGGACACCACCCGCAACATTGTCCAATCCGGACAGCAATATTACAATGGCAATGCCCGAGAGCAATACAACTTATACCGTAGAATGCAAAAATACGGTAGGTTGCACAAAATATTTAGAAGTAACCGTTTCTATCTACGATTTACCTTATGTCTATGCTGGAGCAGATAAAAACGTCTATTTCGGAGTGCCGGTAAATCTTAATGGAGTGGCTTATACCGATAGCGTTTGGTGGTACTCAGACGGCGTTGATTTGTCTTGTTACAATTGTCTTACCCCTGAATTTACCCCCGAACTTTCAAGTAATTTCGTGCTAATGGCGGTGGATACCAATGGATGTGAAAATTACGATACAGTAACCTATTATGTAAACGGAGCTTTGTATATTCCCAATGCCTTCAGTCCCAATGGCGACGGATATAACGATTATTTCGTAACCAAAGGAGCGGAAATAACCGATTTCACATTGCAGATATTTGACCGTTGGGGGCAGTTATTGTTTGAAACACACGATTTGAATACCTGTTGGGATGGAAAATACCGAGGAAATATTGTTCAACAAGATGCTTACATTTGGAAAGTCAAGTATTCAGATCACTTTGAGAAAAACAGAAAACTAATAGGGCATGTAAATGTCATTCGTTAAAATAATTTGGACGTTCCCATTACAGCATTAAGAAGCAGTTTCGTTGCACTACACCACTTTTTAACACCGTAATGGTCGGGCTATCCGTTATATCTTTTACCCTCCAAAAGGAGGGAGGGCAAAAGGATGCCACTCCTATCCCTAACGCGGATGGAATAAGCGAAGAGAAAGTAAATTTTAGTTTTCTTAGGCGATGAATAAAATTTTTTCATCGTTTAAAGAAACTAAAACTCATTTTCTTACCGCTCTTTTTACACACGTTAGGGATCATTAAGCGACTGTGAAAAACAGTTGAGTTTTTGAGCTAACGTAAAAATACCAGCTATTTTATAATTATTTGATTATCAGTATTTTATTTTTACGTTAGTTGGAATCCCTAACACAGTTAATCTAAGCACAATAAAATGTTTTTAGTGTTCTTATATTTCTTCATATTTTATTTCCATAGCTAGGGCTATGCAAAGAAAATATTCATCATCAAAGAACATTAAATTCCATTTTCTTTGCACTTATCTTAACTGCGTTAGGGATAGAACGGCGTGTTTGAGCTCTTTTTTGCTTGCTTGCTGTTTGCAAGCAAAAAAAGCGAGTAGTGATAGCCCGACCCTTTTTTATGAAAACAAACGTTGAGCGTGAGCGATATGTTGTTTTTGTAAAAAAGGGGAACGCCCAAAATATTCGTATAATTATTGGTGTTTTTTATCTGTTTTTCTTATCTTGTAAGAGAGTTATGGATGTACAAAAAAAGATATCGGTGCAACCTTCTTTGTTTAGAAAGGTGTGGTACTTTTTTCCGCTTCAGTTGTTTTTCTTGCATTTGAAGAGGAATCAAGTTGTGTTGGGGCTTTGGGGCATTTTGTTTTTGTACGTTGGTAGAGCTTTGGGGAAAAAATACGGGATTCCGTTTTTGTTTTTGTCACCTGAATATTTAGGAAGTATTGATTTTGTTTCTTTTGTGATTTTGGGCGTTGCTGTGGGAGGGTTTATTACGGCGTTTAATATTTACAGTTATATCTTGTTTGCCTCTGAATTTTCTTTTTTAGCAACGTTTAACCGTCCTTTTATTAAGTTTTGCTATAACAATATTGTTATTCCTGTTGGGTTTGTTTTGTTCTTTTTGTTTGCGTCATATAGGTTTCAGGTGCAGGAAGAATTGTTTGCTCCTTTTCATGCCATATTGAATTTAGTTGGCTTTAGCTTGGGTATCATTTTATTCATTATTGCTTCTTCTATTTATTTTATTCGTTTCAATAAAAACATCTACAAAATCAGTGGTAAGGATGAGGCTTATTTTAATCGGAAAATAAAAAAAGGGACAAAGGAATCGACCTTGCATAAAAAGACAAAGTGGTTTTCGCGTTTGAATAAAAGGAAGAAAATAAGAGTGGTTACTTATTTACATACGCCTTTTGAAGTTAAGTTGGCAAGAAACATAAAGCACTACGATAAAAAATTGTTAAGACGTGTTTTTTATCAAAATCATATCAATGCATCGGTCTTTGAGTTTCTTTTGTTTTTATCTTTTGTGGCTTTGGGTATTTT
>JALWSJ010000181.1 GCA_026993705.1 Flavobacteriales bacterium | reverse complement strand
GTACTTGGATAGCCTAACAACACTACCTGAAAATACAAAGTTTGAAAATCAAGGTAATGTGTACTTGGATAGCCTAACAACACTACCTGAAAATACAAAGTTTGAAAATCAAGGTAATGTGTACTTGCGAAGGCTGGACGGAAAAGAAGTAGTGTATCAAGGTAAAAACATATATTTAAAATATATTGACGGTTACACAATGATTATTTTTAGCTCTAAAACTGTGGATGATTTTACAATTCATAAAGCTAGATATTTTAAGGGTGTAGAAATAAATAAAATGCCTAAATGCTTTATTGCAGAACGTGGAGGATACTACGCACACGGAGAAACAATAGCAGAAGCTACAAGCGATGTTAACTTTAAATATTTACAAGAGACAGCGGATATACAAAATATAATCAAAAACATAAAAGTAAAAAAGACTGTAAGCGTTGAAGAGTATAGACTTATTACAGGTGCTTGTGCGATGGGCGTAAAAATGTTTATGGAAGAGAAAGGCATTACAGAAACAGTGTTGCCCCTTAACCTTGTTTTAGACATCACAAAAGGTCATTTTGGCAGTGAAAAAATGATAGAGTTTTTTGGAGAATTGTCGTGAGCGAAAACCAAGTATATAAAGACACAGCTACAATTTTGAAATGGCATATTATGTATAGGTGGGTGTGTAGATGTCAAAACTAAGAATAAAAAAACATATAAGCTTAAATTTAGAAGTTTGCATGTCTCACGATATTAGTTATCCCGAATGGATACTCTGTGAACAGATACAATTTCTATCTGTACAAAGGGGGTATTGCTACGCAAAAAGAAAAACACTCGCAGATGCCCTTAAAATGTCTGTACGCGGACTACAAAAAATGATAGACCGATTGAGTGAAAAAGGGCTCATTTTTAAGCATGAAAATATGACTCTAAAAGTTACTGAAAAATGGTTAGAATTTCAGGAAATTAGAGAAGAAAAAGAGGTGAAAAAAGACACCCCAAGCCATGAACAAAGTTCACCCCAAGCACGAACAAAGTTCACCCCAAGCCATGAACAAAGTTCACCCCCTACTATAAAGAGAGAAAGTTTAAGTGTAGATAATAAAGAGAAAAATATAAAAAAAGAAAATTCATACGAAAATTTTATCAAACTTTTAAGACAAGATTTTAAAAAAAATAAACTGCTCACTTTTGAATCAAAAATAAACGATATTTACAAAACTAAAAAAGCCTTTAAATTATTTGCAGAGATACCAAATAATTTACATATCCGTTTCAGAGAGTATGTGAAAAAAAATAGAAATATGTCAGCAAGATTAGACAAATGGCTTGTAGCGGTCTATGAGGGGAACGAAATAGATTTGGAATATTCCGATAATCAAAAATTACAAAATAGAACAGCAGAAACGATAGCAAGAGTATTTTCAAATCGTGAGACAGAGTATGTAGATGTGGAGGCTGTGTGATGAATGAATTAATCCTATACATCACTGAATTGTTAAACATAAAAACTGATAGTAAAATAGTTGTGCTTGAAATAGAAAAAGAATTAAAAACCATTGAAGATATGGCACTTTATCAAAGATATATTAACAAGCATTTTGACAACGAAGAGCTTAGATATAAAACAGGCTTTCAGAAATTCTTAGAGCTTACAAAGAAGTACAAAGCAGGGGTGATAGAGCTAAAAGCAAAGCCACAACTAACCGAAGCCAAAAGCAAAGCCAAACTACTTGCAGAAAAAGTAAACAGCACAAGTGTACAGTTTGACAAATCAGAATGGCAAAGAAATCATCTAGGGTACACACATAAAGAATTAAATTTTAAAAGCTTTAAACTTGATAAAAAACCATATTTTACAAAAGAAGAGATTGGAATATTAAACACTATAGGAACGCTGAAAAAGTGCCTAGCACTACAGCGAATGAGTAGCAGTGAAGATTTGCTAGAAAAGAATATCGAGCAGATATTGAGAAGCAGGGCTTTAAAAAGTGTTTCTCCGATGCTACATGACAAAACAGATGCTCGTGTGTTAGGGATGATTGGTAAAGTTGGGGGTGTAGCATGACGGCTCCGAAACAAAAGAAACTTAGAATAGCATCTGCTTTTAGTGGTGGTTTCGGTTCACTTAATTTTGCACTTAAATACGAAAATATCCCACACGAGGAAATATTCGCAGTTGAGTGGATGAAGCCACAAAGAGAATGTTACGAGCTTAACCACGGAAAGCCAACTCATGGTTTTTATGAGGACATTAGAGGGTTTGACGGTACACCGTTTAAAGGCATAATTGATTTATATCACTTATCGCCAGTGTGTACTGAGTTTTCAATGGCTGGTAATCGTGGCGGACTTAATACGTTAGAGGGTAACTTGATGTTTGAGTCTATCCGAAGCATTGACGAAGTACAGCCGCGTATATTTACCGTAGAGAATGTGGCAGCACTTACAAGCTCAAACGGTGGAGAAGATTGGAAAGAAGTTTTAAAAGCATTCAGAAGCCTAAAGGGGTACTCAATATCATGGGGAAAGATGAACGCAAAACATTACGGTGGCATTCAAAACAGACATCGTATTTTTATAGTCGGCTTTAGAGCAGATTGTCAAATGATGCCGTTTCCACAGCGAGTAAAAAGACAATATAAACTTGCAGACTTTTTGGAAGATGAAGTCGATGAGAAGTATTATCTTAGTGAGAAGATGCTAAAGAATTTCTACAGAAAAGATGAAGATAAAAGTATATCATTATCATTTAAGCCATTAGGAAGAGATAGTGAAATTAGTAATTGTATCACAGCTCGGTATCAAAAATGTGGGATAGGAGACCCGTATATCAAAGAAGAACTAATCCAAGTAGGCAACATATACACTAAAGGACACAATAGCCTTTGGGGCAGGGTTTATGATACGGACGGCATAGCACCAACACAAAATGCACATGGTGGTGGAGCAGGTGCAAAGACTTGGTTATTTAAAGTTATTAAATCAAACGGAAAAAGTAACATTAGAAAACTTACTCCACGCGAATGTTCACGTGTCCAGGGAGATTTTGAAGATATGTATAAGTTTGATGGATTTTCAGATACAAAAAAATATGAGTTAATAGGCAACGCAATAGAAATAAATACAATGAGACATTTAATAAAAAGAGTCTTAGATTTTAGCAAAGATTTAGAATGGAACGAGCCACAAAAGCCAACTTTTAAACAAAGTGCAAAAGTGGAGCAATTAAATTTATTTGGAGAGACAGCATGACAAAAACAGACAAACACGGGAACATCTTATCAGTAACAGATAGAAAAAGTAAGCACACAAAGGATTAAAAATGTTACCACAAATTAACGGATTAGGCACTCTAACACGAGAACCTGAACAAAAATACACACAAGGTGGAGCTTCAATCGTATCATTTAGCTTGGCTTTTAATGAGAAATTCAAAAAACAAGATGGTACACAATCTGAAAATGTAACATTCGTTGAGTGTGTAGTCTTTGGTGCTTTGGGTGAAAAAGTTGTTATGCCTTATGTGAATAAAGGTGATAAAATCTATATATCAGGAAAGCTAAAATTAAACCAGTGGGAAGACCAAAATGGAAACAATAGAAGCAAACACTTAATAAGTATAAATAGTATTGAGATGGTAGGGTGTAAGCCACAAACCCAACAATCACACCAGCAACAGGATAATAATAGCGGTCAACATAAACAACCACCACAAACAAAACAGTACCAAAACCAACAGGCAGTCCCGCCACAAGTTGACATTTACGATGAGGATATTCCGTTTGCCCCAATAAAAGGATTACTATGTTAAAAAAAATACTTAAGCACATGGAATGGATAGATAAAAATGACAAACTTGATTTAGAAGAAATCTTTATTGATTTAACAATATTTTCAGCGGTTATAATCGGTATCATAATCGTGTATAGCATGGTTTGTGATGTTTGATAGTAAGACAAAACCACTACTCGAGGATCTAGTGGATAAACACAGAGAGATTAAAAAAATGATGCTTGATTTGATTACGAAATCAGAACAGCCAAATATCAGCAAAGCAAAGTTGCAAGATGAGATATTTAAAATTTACATGGAGTTGAAATGATAACTATTGAAAAGATACAGTCTATGGGGCGTGGCGAAGCGGTGACGGCACTTAAAAAAGTGTCTATACGCAATGCTAAAAAAGAACAAAAAATGCCACTCATCGAAGCACTAGAGAAGCGAATAAGCAATCTAAACTTTGATAGTGCAGTAGTTGTAAAGAGTGAGTTTGATTAATGCAAAGCAGAAAGCACAGCCACTACGAGATTATCACTAATCAAATCTTAGGTATATGTATTGGATGGAGTATAGTATATTTCATATTTCCGATGATGGGTTTACACCCAAGCAAAACGGACGCTTCAATATCATCATTATTGTTTTTTATAGCGTCTTATGTTCGTATGTATATTATAAGACGTATTTTTAATAAAAAGGCTAAAAATGCTAACTAAAAAATCACAACTACATAAAAACAAAAAACCAAACCCGCGCAAGATGCCTAAGATAGAGTATGAGCTATATGTTGATTTCGTGAATGAAAAAGCAAAAGGTATGTGTCAGTGTGGGTGTGGTCGTAAAGCAGATGATATACATCACACGCTCCGAGGAATATACAAGGATGATAGAAGTATAGTAGCAATATCCCGTCACTGCCATAACATCGTACACGCGTGCAACTTCAAAAAGATAGATGAGCAGTCACGTCTTAATTTGCTACTTAAAAAAATAGGGAAACAGAACTGGAGAGACTATACTCTTTAGTAAAATTTTGTTATAATATCTAAGGTTTTGGCACTTGCCATTCAACCAAATAGTTTTTTCTAAGATGTTGTTACTAACCTCCAAAGCAGTGGGCAACATCATCTTAGAGAAACACATAGGACTTTGGAGGTCTGCAAAATGAAAACAATTAAAGAAGAGTGGGAAAGTTTTAGAGAAGCGGTAATACATAAAGACGCCATGATAACGAGTGTAGAAGAGAATAGTTCAGAGGAAATAGCTGAAACAAAAATCATAGCCTTAACAAAAGAAGCACACGACTATTTATCTAGGGTACATTGTGATTAAACTAACCCTACCTATCTACTACATCGATGATAAAGGCACACATCTACTAGGGCTTAATCATTACGAGAGAATGCACCACATCCCATTAAACAAACTCAAACAAGATTACTACTACAGAGTACGTGCACAAATCGACCCAAAACACGCTATAATAGGAAAGTACAAAGCACATTTTAAACTATGGTATAAGAACCCAAGATGTGACGCGTCAAACATTGTATCGGTCATTGAGAAGTTAGCTATGGACGGGTTACAATTATATAAAGTGCTTAAAGAGGACAACGTGCAACATTACATAGGTGCTACTTGGGAGGTTATCGGTAAGGATATAGAGACCCCCCGTGTTGAGCTTGAAATAACAGAAGTGAAAGGATAGCACATGGAGAATTGGCTTAAATATATTGAATGGCTAAAAAACAATGGTAAAATAAATTACCAAGAGATAGCTATAGATGTTATGGTACTAACAGGAATAACAGTATCAGTAATATACATTTGGAATATATTAAATCAATGAAAATAACAATAGATGGATTAGATAAATTCCAAAAGAGTCTAGTTAAACTGTCAGGACAAATGGATTATGCTGTCTCCTTAACAGTAAACGACCTAGCTTTTGAAATTAAAAAGACTATGGCTTCTGAGCTTAAATCAAGGTTTGGCGGCCCTCTTCCTTATGCAAATGCATTTGGTGTTATACGTTCCAACAAGAAGCAAGATAAAATACATGCAATAGTAGAGATGAATGATGGCACTAAGAATAAAAATGGAATTAATTACGTTAAAAAAATAGGTCATCATTTTATAGGAGGGAAAAGACACCATCGTAAGTCAGAGGGTGCATTTATGTATTTTGATTATATAAAGAAAGGTGAGTCAGCAGTACTTGGAGAAGAAGCTCCACTAACAAAAAATGGTTATATGACTGGCGGGAATTATAATAAGATACTTTCATATCTACGAATTGCAGAAATAAAATCAGGTTACAAAGCAAACAGGAGTAGAAGCAAAAAGAAAAAAAAATTAAAAAAGAATAACGGATGGTTTCAAGTCACTACAACTAGAGCTGAGAAATATAACGGAAACAGAACCAGACATTTAAGTCCGGGGATATATAAGAGGGATAGAGCGGATGTGTTGCCGATATTAATTTTTACTAAAGATGGTAAGTATAAAAAAATATTTAGCTTACACAAAACTGGAAGTAAAGTATTAAAGAAAAAATCAAAAGATTATTTTTACAAGAAC
>JALWSJ010000180.1 GCA_026993705.1 Flavobacteriales bacterium | reverse complement strand
CTCTTGTATTTCTTTCATTTGTTGATGTAAGAAATACTCACGTTGTTGTTTGTTTAAATCTTCTTTAACTCTAGACTCAATATCATTTTTTAGAACCAATAGCTGAAGTTCTTTATCCAAATGCGTCAAGAGTTTTTTGGCTCTAGTATCTAAAACAGCTTCTTCTAATACTTCTTGTTTCTCTTTGACTGCAGCATTCATATGTGAAGCAATAAAATTCACCAGAAAGGAGTTGCTCTCAATATTGCTAAGAGCAAAAGACGCTTCCGAAGGAATTTGCGGAGATTCTTTTATAATTCGTATAGCGGAATCTTTTAAGGAGCGATATAAGGCAATGGTTTCCGGAGCTTCTTTTTCCGGTTTTATTTCTTCAAATTGTTCTCCTCTTACTTTTATATAAGGTTCTGCCGTTATGAGTTCTTTTATAATGAATCGTTTTTTACCTTGTATGATTACGGTCGTACTACCGTCAGGCATTTTTAGTACTTTTACAATTTTGGCAATTGTTCCCACTTTGTACAAGTCGTCGAAGTTAGGAACTTCTTTTTTATCATCTTTTTGGGCAACAACACCAATGGTTTTGTTGCCTGCATCTGCATCTTTAATCAGTTTGATAGATTTATCTCTTCCAACGGTTATAGGAATTACAACACCAGGAAACAAGACGTTGTTTCGCAAGGGTAAAATCGGAATTTCATCCGGAATTTCTTCCTTGTTTATTCTGTCTTCATCCTCCTCTGAAATCAAAGGGATAAATTCTGTATTAGCATCAATGTTGTCGGTAATACCCAATATTTCATCTGATAAAAAGTCATTCATTTGTATTCTGTTTTTATGACAAATTGACATTAAGAAACCCTAAAATAGAAATAAATTTAGGGTCTAAATATCTAAAATAATCTTTAGTGAGTTTATGTTCAGAGTGTTAGGTGAATCTCCCAAAATCCTGACTTAGTGGAGCGTCAATACCTGTGCCAAAATTCTATTTTCGTCTCCTTCTCCCATATATTGTTTTTTGTTCAGGATCTTTAATTTTCTTATAATAGGAAACGGTAAGAAACATATATCCGTCTTTATCGGTTGGGTCTCCTCTTTGTAAACCTGCGTAAGTATTATGCAGGTTGGGATAATTCAAACTGGGATCTGCAAAATAAGCCGCTGTTTTCCCTTTGGTTGTTTTAATAGTAGCGTTGTCGTAATAAACTGTGCTGACATCATCTAAATAATCAGAGAAAGTAAATCGGTAAGCAAATTCAATTTTAATACCATCGTCTTTTCCTAACGATTTTCTAAATCCCAAACCAATAGGAAGAGCAACCGTAGCACGCTTATATCGTTTAGGTCCTCCCGGCAATCCTTGCCCTTCTGTACTTAATTTTCTCAAAGGTACTTTTCTCCCACTGGGAGCAATTCCTTTAGGATTATAGAAAACAATACCCACTCCGGCGGTTAGGTAGATGCCGATAGAGTTCCTTTTCATTCCTAATTTTTTTCCGGTAGGAGATTTAAGCCCGTAAA
>JALWSJ010000179.1 GCA_026993705.1 Flavobacteriales bacterium | reverse complement strand
GTTGTATTTGAACCTGCAAAAATGTCCAAAACAGTATCTCCAGGGGCAGTTAGGAATTTGATAAAAAACCCCGGTAAATCAGCAGGAAATCTTGCAGGATGACCTTTTTCTCCTAATAATTTACATAATTTCAAATATTGAGAATTACTCTCTGTATTTGGTATAGGTAAAATGTTAGGAGGAATTGCACCACCATTATCTTTATTAAACCCTTCGCTGATGTCATGTCCAGAAGGTCGTAGTTTCGGGTCATAATACTTTTTTCCTAAATCAAGTAGTTTTTTCATTCTGTCTGAGTAACCGATAAGCACATTTTTTACATCTGCTTTTGGAAATTCTGTTTTGGATAGCCACCAAACAGTGTTTACTGAATCTTTAACTCGTATTTTCCTTTTGTTTACCCATTCAATCGGAGAAGGAAGTTTTGCAGGATTAAACCAAAAGAATTCTTCTGCCAAATGCCAACGTTGTTCGTCACACGCCCTCACAAGAAATCGGTAATTATACAATGAGCGAACAGGAACCCCCTTTTGATAAGCTCCTCCAAGGTCAATCACTAAACTACCTGTGTCTTTTAGGATATTATAAACCTGCTGAGTAAATGAAAGAAGCCAATCAACATACTCATCTTGTTCCTTATTCCCGTATTCCTTTTTTCTTAAAAGTGCAAAAGGAGGAGAAGTAATAACAAGGTCAATCGATTCAGGTTCAAGTTCATTAATTAGTTCCAATGAATCACCGACATAGGCTTTACCCAAATTGGTTTTATATAAACATTTGTATTTCATTTATTAATATTCTTTTAGTTCAAAGACCCAACTGGTCATTATTTTCCATAGTACAGTCACAGCAAAGTAAACTTCCGGATCTTTCTTCTTAAGCTTTTCAATTTCTTTGACATACTTTTCCTGTCCTTGTTTACCAATGATATAAGATACCCATTGACGAGAATCAAGGTCTTTTAACTTATTTAGAAGGTCACCTAGTTGGAGATTTGGAGCAATAGCGAGTGCCCATGCGATTCCTGGTTTTTCATTAATAGATGCAGAATCAAATTCTTTTACAACGTCAGGTGCATATTTTTTAGATAGTTTGGCTAATGCCCTTGCTGCCTCTACTTTGATAGTTTCTTCAACTAAGTTAAAACTTTTTATTAATGCAGTGAGCGAATCTTTGTTGCTTTGCTCACCTAATGCCCAAGCAGCACCTGCTCTTATTTCGGGATTATAGTTATCATCTTGTAGAACTTGACTTAATAATTCACAAGATTTTTTTGACTTTATTTCAGCCAGGACAATAACAGTTTCTAAAACATTCTCAGCATATTCATTTGTAAGGCATTCTTCTATGAATGCGTACCCCTCTTTTTTGCCAAATCGGGCCAAACTTGCGGCAGCTTCAAGTTTTACATAAATATGTTCGTTTTCATCCATAATTCTTTTTAGAAGCGCCTTCTCTGACAAGTTTGATTTAAAGTAGGAAAGTGCTTTTGCAGCAGCGTATCGATCACTCAAGTCG
>JALWSJ010000178.1 GCA_026993705.1 Flavobacteriales bacterium | reverse complement strand
GCAAGTGATGGATAAATTCGGAAGAATTGATGTGTTAATTAATAACGGAGGGATAAGCCAACGTTCTTTGGCGAGTAAAACTCCGTTGGAAATTGACCGGAAGATTATGGAAATCAATTATTTTGGGAATATAGCTTTGGTAAAAGCTGTTCTTCCTGTTATGCAAAAGCAGAAAAGCGGTTATTTGGTTGTCATTAGTAGTCTTTCCGGTAAATTTGGATTTTTCTTACGCTCTGCTTATTCGGCATCAAAACACGCTTTAGTTGGTTTTTATGAATCGTTGCGCCTCGAAGAAGAAAAAAATAACATTAAGGTATCTTTGGTTTTTCCCGGATTAATCAATACGAATATTTCCAATAATGCTCTCACGGAAAAAGGAAGTGCACACAATCAATTAGACAGCAATCAAGAAAAAGGAATTTCCCCGCAAGAATGTGCACGACAAATTAGAAAAGGAATGCGAAAGCAAAAAATGGAAATATTTGCGGGAGGAGGGGAGTTGAAGGCGGTTACAATAAGACGTTTTTTTCCTGCGTTGTTTTATAAAATCATTCGAAAACAAAACCCTGTATGAGTTTATCAAGATTAATATATAAAATGTTGTATTTTTAAAATTAATAGTTGATTATTTTAGGATTAACCTTTGTTTTTGACGTAAAGTTAACATTAGTCAGTGGCGGTAAATAAAATAAATTATACATTTGCAAAAAATAATTTATAAATCAATAATTAAACACTATGAAAAAAGTAGTAATTTTAGGTATTTCGGCTATCCTATTTGCAGGAGGAGTTTCTTCTTGTAAAAAAACATCGAAAGGTAAAGTTTCTAATGATTGGAGAATTAGTAAAATGGAGCTAACTGATGTGTATGAGGACGGTACTAAGGACGAGACTAAAATCGATGGTGCTTCAGGTACGGAAGTGCGTTCAAATGGTAATAGTTATACCATTTCGGTGAGTAAAATGACTTGGAGTATCAAGAAAGATGGTTCGTGGACAAGAGAAAGTGATTTGACCTATAATGGTGAAAATAACTATAAAAAGCATGTAGTCTCAACAGAAGAAGGTACTTGGTCTTTCTTAGGTAAAAACAAAGATCAAAAATTTAAGAAAAATGAGTTGGTAGTTTTTACTACTACTAAATCTACTTTTGAAAAAACGATAACACAAACAGTTTTAGGTCAAACAACAACTACTGATGATACTTCTGTTGATAATTACGAAACAGGTGGTGTGGCTTATGCTTATCGAGTAATCGATTCTAAGAAAAAAGAATTGCACTTGGCTTTAGAAGGAAAGTACAATGATGTGAGTGTTAATGGAAATTCTTCATCATCATCTTCTGATGATTATTCAGAACATTATTATTTAGTAAAATAAAACCTTTCCCTCCTTTTTAATTAAACAAAAAACGAAAGTAACTATTCAGCGGACGAAGATACATTAAAAATAATTATTTTTAGAATAAAGTTTTCCTCATCAAGTTTTTCGTAACTAAGGAAAGAAGTTAAAAAATGAAG
>JALWSJ010000177.1 GCA_026993705.1 Flavobacteriales bacterium | reverse complement strand
ATTAACACCTATAGACTTTGCTATTTCTTTTTTCTTCACTTTCGCCTTGAGCATTACCTCAATAGAGTATCTCTGCTCAAAATTTAACTGCATATAATTCATAACTACAAATTTTTGAATTTTTTTTTGCATTTCCCACTGTTAAGCCAGTGGGGGTACCCCCACTGGCTTAACAGTGGAAAATGCAACTTCAAAAACTTGCACTAGCAATTGAATCTAGGAAATATTTACTTCTCGTTCTAATGTTATACCGAACTTCTGTTTTACTGAATCTATTATTTTAGTACTTAACTCTAATATTTGTTTCCCTTCTGCTCCGCCATAATTGACAAGCACCAATGCTTGGTTTTTATGTACGCCGTAATTACCAAATGTTTTTCCTTTCCATCCGTCTTGGTCTATTAACCAACCCGCCGCTATTTTGGAATGTTTATCGTCAATTGGATAATAGGCTAAATTGGGGAATTTAGATTTTAATTCTTCTACTTTCTGATTGGAAACAATTGGGTTTTTGAAGAAACTTCCACTGTTCCCTATTTTGTTAGGGTCGGGAAGTTTTGATTGTCTTATCTTGATAACCGCATTGCTCACATCTTTGATGGTGGGATTGTCTATTTGTAATCGCTCCAATTCTTGTTGTATCGCTCCGTATCCTGTATTGAGTTTATGTTTTTTTGGAAGACGATAGGCAACTTTTAATATTATGTACTCTCCTTTATGTTTGTTCTTAAAGATACTTTCTCTATATCCAAAATGACAATCTTTATTGTAAAATCGATGAATTTCTCCTGTTGCTAAGTGAAGAGCATCTAACCATTCGAAATAGTCTTTTATTTCAACTCCGTAAGCACCAATATTTTGCATAGGTCCAGCTCCTACACTACCGGGGATTAAGCTGAGGTTCTCTAAACCTCCGTAGTTGTTGTTAATGCAAAACAGAACAAACTCATGCCAATTTTCACCGCTTCCAGCGGAAATTAACCAACTGTTTTCATCTTCGTTTTCTATATTGATGCCTTTTATTTCATTAAGAATAACCAAAGCGTTTTGTTTTTGAGTGAAAAGGACATTACTTCCTCCGCCAAGTATCAATTTGTTTTCATCTCTAAAACGCTTCCACTCCATAAGCTCTTGAAGCTGTTCTGTTTTTTTTACGTGAGTAAAAAATTTAGCAGGAACATCAATACCGAAAGTATTGTATGGTTTTAATGATTGATTTTCAACGATAGGCTCTAACATATATTCAAAGGTAGTAAGAATAAAAGGCACCAATTTTATTTGATACTGTTTTTATGAAAATAATAATGTTAATTTTGAAGCATAAAAACATAAAAATGAGAAAGTTTGTTATTGTACTATTTGCTACGGTATTAGTTAGTTTGGTAAGTGCTCAAGGAAGTTATGCACCAAATGCTGATACGCCCGGAACGACAGCAATGCACAAAGATTCTTCAGCTTTTGTTGCTTGGGCTACAGGAGCAACTGTTGAGCGTGGATGGCAAAACATATTGGATACTACACTTGGAAAAACTACCGTTGGTTCTATAAGTTCAGCCCTAGGGCAAGCAGGAGATGGTTCGGTGATTAGTTTAGGGGATGGAGGTGAAATAATTCTAACTTTTGATTATCCGGTGTTTAATGGAGTAGGTGTTGATTTTGCTGTATTTGAAAATGGTTTTGATAATAATTTTTTGGAATTAGCTTTTGTAGAGGTAAGTTCAAATGGAGTAGATTTTGTGAGGTTTCCTTCGCATTCGGAAACGCAAACGACTACGCAAGTTGGTGGTTTTGGGACGCTAGATGCAACTATGATTCATAATCTTGCCGGTAAATATAAATCAAAATACGGAACGCCTTTTGATTTAGAAGATTTGATTGACTCTTCTTTGGTTGATATTAATAATATTACGCATATTAAAATTGTTGATGTTGTGGGAAGTATTAATGATTCGGTAGCTCGTTATGATAGTTATGGGAATAAGGTGAATGATCCGTTTCCTACACCATTTCCTTCGGGAGGCTTTGATTTAGACGGAGTGGGAGTGGTGCATCAGTTTGTTGGAGTAGAAGAAACTATTGGCAATAAAATACAGTTTTATCCCAATCCAACAGTTGATTATCTAAATATAATAGCAAAGGAAGAGGTTTGGCTAGATGTCTTTAATAATAGAGGTCAACGATTGAAACATTTACTGATTAAGCAAACTCAGCAATTGGATTTTAGGAATTTTGCTGAGGGTATTTATTATGTTAGAGTGGTTGATGTGAAGAACAATCAATTGATTCAAGTAGAAAGAGTTGTGAAATTAAAATAGGTGTTTTTCTAGTTCTTGCCTAAAATAATTTTTAGTTCTTCTGTAGCATCTTTGATGTTCATAATCGGAGTTATTTTTAATCGAAGCCTTCCTTTTTTCTCTGAAATATTAGCCTTTTTAGGGTGAGTTTGAATATAAGTTAGCACTCTTGTAAATAAAGCTGATTGATAATATGGAGAGTCTTGGTCGGGGATAAACGAGCCAAGCATGATACCATTTTTGATAATTAATTTAACAAAGCCGACTTTTTTAGCAAGCCATCTTAAACGAAGAGCGTTTAGAAGTTCTACAGTTTCATTAGGGATGTCTCCAAATCTATCTTTTAGCTTTCCTTCAAATAGTTTTAATTCTTCCTCATTTTCAAGTTCATCTAATTCTCGGTATAGACTTAGTCGTTCTGTTATGTCGTTGACATAGTCGTCAGGAATGACTAAATGTAAATCTGTTTCCAACTGGCAATCGCTAACAAAATCTTTGTCTTTTAATTCTTCTTCAAAGACTTCTTTAAATTCGTTTTGTTTCAATTCCAAGATGGCTTCGTCAAGGATTTTTTGAAAAGTATCAAATCCAATATCACTAATAAATCCACTTTGATTTGCTCCTAATAAATCTCCTGCTCCACGAATATCCAAATCCCGCATAGCAATATTAATTCCACTCCCTAAGTCAGAAAACTGTTCGATTGCCGAAAGTCTTTTTCTTGCATCTTCGGTAAGATGTTGAGGGGGAGGAGTAAATAAATAAGCAAATGCTTTTTTATTTGATCGTCCTACACGTCCTCTTAATTGGTGTAAGTCACTTAGTCCAAAGTTGTTTGCGTTGTTGATAATGATGGTGTTAGCATTTGATATATCTATACCAGATTCTACAATGGTAGTGGCAACTAAAACATCGTACATTCCCTCCATGAAATCCATTATAATGGCTTCAAGTTTTTTGCCTTCCATTTGTCCATGTCCGATAGCAACACGAACATCGGGGCAAAGTCGTTGAATCATACCTGCGACTTCTTTTATGTTTTGTACACGATTGTGTATAAAATAGACTTGACCTCCACGTTGTACTTCATAGGTAATGGCATCTCGAATTGTTCTTTCATTGAAAGGTTGTATGATTGTTTCTATAGGGAATCGGTTTGGAGGAGGTGTGTTTATTACCGATAAATCCCTCGCATTCATCATACTGAACTGTAATGTTCTTGGGATTGGAGTTGCGGTTAGTGTCAGTGTATCCACATTATGTTTGAGTGTTTTTAGCTTGTCTTTTACGGAAACACCAAATTTCTGTTCTTCATCAATAATGAGTAAACCTAAATCTTTGAATTTTACATCTTTTCCTGCTAGACGGTGCGTTCCGATGATGATGTCTATTTTGCCTTCGGCTAATTTTTTTAAGGTCTCTTTGTTTTTACCAGTGGACTTAAATCGGTTCACATAATCGACAGTACAAGGGAAATCTTTTAAACGTTCGGAGAAAGTTTTATAGTGTTGAAAAGCTAAAACTGTTGTAGGAACCATTATAGCAACTTGCTTGTTATCAGCAACTGCCTTAAAAGCTGCACGTATGGCAATTTCTGTTTTCCCAAATCCTACATCTCCACAAACGAGTCTGTCCATTGGAGCCTCTTTTTCCATATCTTGTTTAACAGCTTGTGTAGTTGTTAGTTGGTCGGGTGTATCTTCGTAGATAAATGAAGCCTCCAGTTCGTTTTGCAAATATGAATCAGGAGAAAAAGCAAAACCTTTGCTAGCTTTTCTTTTGGCATAGAGTTGAATGAGGTCGAAAGCCATTTCTTTCACTCTTTTTTTGGCTTTCTTTTTAGCTAATTGCCAAGCTGGAGAACCGAGCTTGTTTAAAACGGGCTTATTTCCTTCTTTTCCAGAAAATTTTGAAATTCTGTGTAAGGAGTGAATACTGACGTATAGAATATCCCCTCCTTTGTAAACTAATCGTATTGCTTCTTGTTGTTTGCCGTTAACGTCTATTTTTTCTAGTCCTGAAAATTCGCCAACACCGTGGTCGATGTGTACCACAAAATCTCCTTTCTGCAGATTGTAAATTTCCTTTAAAGTAAAGGCTTGTTTTGATTTTTTGTATCCTTCTTTTAAGCGGAATTTATGGTAGCGTTCAAAAATTTGGTGGTCGGTATAACAAGCAATTTTTAATTCTTTATCAATGAAACCTTCGCTAAGAGATATGTTTAAAGTTGAATATTTTACATCTTGTCCAATGTCTTCAAAAATTTTGTTTAAGCGTTCTAGTTGGACGGTGTTATCCGAAACGATTAAATTGATATAGCCTTCATCGGTGTTTCTATTCAGGTTATCAATAAGAAGTTCAAAGTTTTTATGAAAGGGTGGTTGAGGTTTTGTTGTATGTTTTACATCTAGAGTTGAGGGGAAGTAAAAGCGTTCTCCAAATTCGACTATCGGATGTAGAGAGATTTCTTTTTCAAAATCCGAAGGAGTTAGGTAGAGCTCTTGGGGAGAAAGTTGTTTTACGGTATTGTCTAACTGATTATAGGTGTAATTGGCTTTGTCAAAACCTTTTAGTATTTTATCTTTTGCATAATCAAAATCCTTTATCCATACTTTTGTGTCTTTGGGAATGTATGAAAGAAAGGAAGTTTTGCTTACTTCTTGTAGTTTCTTATTAACATTGGGTATTATGTTAATTTTTTTTAGTGTGGTAATAGATAATTGGTCTTCGGGGTTAAAAATACGAATGGATTCTATTTCGTCACCAAAAAACTCTAAGCGATAGGGAAGGTCGTTGGAAAATGAATAGATATCAACGATGTCGCCACGAACAGCAAATTGACCGGGTTCATAGACATAATCTACTTTTTCAAAATCGTGTTCAATTAATAATTCGTTGATGAAGTCTATTTCGTATTCGATGTTGACTTCCAACTCGAGAATACTTTTGTTAAATTCTTTTTTGCTGATGACTTTTTCGACGATAGCTTCGGGGTAGGTTACCAGTAATATTCTTTTTCGTTTTTTTTGTATTGTATCCAATACTTCGGTTCGTTGAATAATGTTTGCACTATCCAAGGCTTCTATTTGGTAAGGGCGACGATAAGAGGCCGGATAGAATAAGAGAGAAACTCCTCTTTCGTCTTTGAGTAAACTTTCTAAATTATTGAAGAAGTAGGCCGCCTCTTCTTTGTCGCGTAGGACGTAGAGATAATTTCCGTTTAGTAAAGATGTTACACCAATTGCCAATAAGGCATCGGCAGAACCTGCTACTCCTTTTAGATGAACTTTTGCATTTTCTTTTTTTAATTCTTTACTGATTTGAATGGTGGAAAATGCGTCTTTATAAGCTGATTTTAATTGTTCTTTGTTCAAGTTGTTGTTCTTTATTGAGTTGCCTGCGTTTTGTAAGGCACACAAAAATACAATTATTCTATTTTATATGTTATGGATAGTTGATGTTTTTTATTTGTCTTCTGAGAACTACAAACTCTACTTTCTTACATTCATATCAGGTACGTGAGAGTGTATAAAAACCCTAAAAAAGCACAAAATACGAACCGTAACATATTGATAATCAATAGTTGTTTTTACGGTAACTTAGGTTTTTAGACAGTCTGACGTTAGGGATCATTAAGCGACTGTGTAAAAAACAGTTGAGTTTTGTTGCTAACGTAAAAAAACAACAATTTTATAACTATTTGATATTCAGCGCGATATTTTTACGTTAGTTGGAATCCCTAACACAGTTAATCTAAGCACAATAAAATATTTTTAGTGTCTTTATATTTTATTTCCATAGCTGGGACTCAATGTCATTACGCTAAGGGCTTAAATTATTGATTATCAATGATATTATGTTTATTTTTTATGTTTATGTATAAAAAATATATGCAAAGATTTTTTTCACCGTCTAAAAAAACTAAAACTCATTTTCTACCGCTCTTTTGTAAGCGTACGGTAAAGTACATGTTATTCGTTATTGAGTTCTTTCCAATTTTGAGGAAATAACTCAAATAATTTATTTGCTTTATGTTCTGGAATACGGTTCAATACATCAAGTAGCCATTTATA
>JALWSJ010000176.1 GCA_026993705.1 Flavobacteriales bacterium | reverse complement strand
TCTATGCACTCATTCCACTTGCGTTAGGGATAGAAACGGCATCCTTTTGGGTTGTTGCATTTATGCAACCCAAAAGATATAGTGGATAGCCCGACCCTTACGGCGTTAAAAAGTAGTGTAGTAAAACGGAACTACTTTTTTATGCCGTAGGGAACGCCCAAATAATACTAAGGGTAAGTTACTTTAATTTCAGCAACTTCATTATCTTTGTGAAAAACATACACACACATAATTTATGAAAGTAAGAGATTTAGAGCCTAAACAGCTGTGGAATAATTTTGAAAATTTGAATGCTGTTCCTCGTCCTTCTAAAAAGGAAGAAAAAGTCGTTGAATTTGTTAAAAACTTTGGAAAAAAACTCGGGTTGGAAACTTATGTTGATAAGGTTGGAAATGTGATTATCAAAAAGCCTGCAACTAAGGGAATGGAAGACCGAAAAACGGTTGTTTTACAGTCGCACTTGGATATGGTGCATCAGAAGAACTCGGATACGGATTTTGATTTTTCTACGCAAGGGATTGAGTCTTATGTTGATGGGGATTGGGTAACGGCGAAAGGTACGACTTTGGGGGCGGATAACGGGATTGGTGTTGCTTCCATAATGTCGTTATTGGAGAGTACGAACATTCCTCATCCTGCTCTTGAGGCGTTGTTTACCATTGATGAAGAAACGGGAATGACCGGTGCTTTTAATTTGGAAAAAGGTCGCTTGGATGGAAAAATATTATTGAATTTGGATACGGAGGATGACGATGAATTTTCTATTGGTTGTGCAGGGGGAATTAATACAAAAGTTCATTACGAATATGCAACTGTATTACCTTCGGAAACAGCAAAAGCGTACAAGATTTCTGTTACCGGTTTGAAGGGAGGACACTCGGGAGTTGATATTCATTTGGAGCGTGCGAATGCTAATAAGGTAATGAATCGTTTATTGTTAGATGCGGAGCAATATGGGTTACAAATTGCAGAAATAAAAGGCGGTAGCTTGAGAAACGCTATTCCTCGAGAGTCTTTTGCCGTAGTAACGATTGAAGACGAGAAATATTTGAATGTACTGAAGGTAAGAGCGGAAATAATTAAGGCTGAATACTCGATAACCGATCCTGATATGACGGTTGAAGTAGAAGCTATGGATTTACCGGAGAGTGTTATGGCGATGGGAGACGTAGAGAAAATAACTACGGCTATTTTAGCTGTTCACAATGGCGTGTATAAAATGAGTACAGCTATACCGGGTCTTGTGGAAACGTCTTCTTCTTTAGCAATTATTAATATTAAGGATGGAAAATTTGAGATGCAGAGTTTGCAGAGAAGTTCTGTTGAATCTGCAAAATATGATGTTGCGGAAACGGTTGGGGCACCCTTTAAATTGATTGGTGCTGATGTTGAATACTCAGGTTCTTATCCGGGATGGGCACCGAATCCAAATTCTGAAATACTAGGGCTTTTAACCGATAAATATACACATTTGTTTGGTGAGAAACCTAAAGTTTTTGCTATACACGCTGGTTTAGAGTGTGGTATTTTGGGAGAGCGTTACCCAGGGGTGGATATGATTAGTTTTGGTCCTACAATTAAAAATCCTCATTCGCCTGATGAAAAAGTGAATATTGCTTCAGTTCAGAAGTTTTGGAAGTTCCTTTTAGATATATTAAAGGATATTCCTAAGAAATAAAAACGAATAGGTAAACGCAATTTAGAAAATTTTCTAAATTGCGTTTTTTTATTGAAAACATATGGCAGGAAACAGTTTTGGTATATTATTTAAGTTAACTACCTTCGGTGAATCTCACGGTAAAGCGATTGGAGGAATTATTGACGGATGTCCTGCCGGTTTTGAATTGGATTTTGATTTTATTCAAGAGGAATTGAACAGAAGAAAGCCCGGGCAGAGCAAGATAACAACTCAACGAAAAGAGGAAGATAAAGTAACGTTTTTGTCGGGGATATTTGAAGGTAAGACAACAGGAACACCCATTGCTTTTGAAATACTAAATGCCAACGCAAAAGAAAAGGATTATGACCATTTAGAAAATGTTTATCGTCCATCACACGCAGATTATACCTATCAGCAAAAATACTCTATTCGAGATTATAAAGGAGGCGGACGTTCCAGTGCGAGAGAAACCGTTGCAAGAGTAGTAGCCGGTGCAATTGCTAAACAGTTTTTACTGTTTAAAGGTATTTCTGTATCAGCATACGTGGAATCCGTGGGGAATATTAAATTAGAAAAATCATACAAAGAAGTCGATTTAGATGAAATAGAATCCAATCCTGTTCGTTGCCCTGATAAAGAAATGGCTGTAAAAATAGAGGAGTATATTCATTCTATTAGAAAACAAGGAGATTCTATCGGAGGTGTTATTTTTTGCGTTGCTAAAGGAGTTCCGGTCGGTTTGGGGGAACCTGTATTTGATAAATTAAGTGCAGAATTAGCTAAAGCGATGCTTAGTATCAACGCCGTAAAAGGATTTGAATATGGTTCCGGTTTTGAGGGAACAAAAATGAAAGGTTCTGAGCATAATGATATTTTCATTTCTAATGGAGATGTTATCCAAACCAAAACTATTTTTTCAGGTGGTATTCAAGGAGGAATTTCTTCTGGCGAAGATATTTATTTTAGGACAGCCTTTAAACCCGTAGCGACGATAATGCAAGATCAACAAAGTATTGATGTACATGGGAATATAGTAACTTTAAAAGGAAAAGGAAGGCACGACCCATGTGTTGTGCCGAGAGCTGTTGTTATTGTTGAGGCAATGACAGCTATTGTGTTATTCGATATGTATTTAAGGAATCAAACCCAAAGAGTATGGCAAAAGAAATAGAACGTAAATTTTTGGTAAATGATGCTGTTTTTTCCGTATTGGAGAAAGCTGAAAATCAATATTGCCAACAAGCGTACTTATGTAGCGACGATGAGAAAGTTATTCGTGTTCGTCTATTAAGAGATAAAGCTTTTTTGACCATTAAAAGTAAAGTTATAGGGATTACTCGCAATGAGTTTGAATATGAAATTCCCTTTAATGAAGCCCAACAAATGATAGAACTTTTCGGCGAACAGACTATCGCGAAAAAACGTTATTATATTCCTTACGGTCAGCATACTTGGGAAGTAGATGTTTTTATGGGAGAAAATGAAGGGCTTATAATTGCAGAAGTTGAACTGTCTGACGAACAAGAAACCGTTGAATTACCCGAATGGGTAGACAAAGAAGTAACGGGGGATAAAAAATATTACAATGCTAATTTGCAACAGTATCCTTTTACTGAGTGGAGTTAAAAAGAGAGTGTATGAATAAACAAGACGTTAGATGGAAACAAAGGTTTTCTAATTACCTTAAATCCGCAAGTGATTTCGTTATGAAAAGTCAAAATGCGTATTATTATTGGTCAAGCACAGTTTTGAGACACGCAAGCGTAGCCATAGCTACACGGTGAGTATCGAAAAACGAGCATTGTCAATAATGATGCGTAGTTTGGCTTTGTAATAGAAGTTCACTTGTGGATTTAAGGTTACATAAAAGTCTTAAATAAATTGACAGATGCGGTTAAGTATGTAAAAAATAAAAGAAGCGATGAAGTCAAGAAGAATATTATTGAAGAAATTCTAAAGGAGGGGGTCATTCAACGGTTTGAGTACACACATGAATTGGCTTGGAATGTAATGAAAGACTTTTATTGGAAGTGGGAAATATTAAAACTTATGGTTCTAAAGATGCAACCAGAGAAGCCTTTAATACCGGACTTATTGGCAAAGGAGAGATTTGGATGGAAATGATAAAAAGTAGAAATAAGACCTCGCATACTTACAATGAAGATACAGCGGATGAGATTTTTAATAAAATAGTGAATGAATATCATTCTGTTTTTATTGATTTTGAACAATCAATGAAAGGAAAAATAAATGAGTAACCGGAAAGAATAATGTTTGGTTTAAAAGAAGAAATAGTAAGGAAAATTAATTCAGTTTTTGATAAATACCCCCATATCAATCAAGTAATACTGTATGGTTCAAGAGCTAAAGGAAACTATAGAAACGGTTCGGATATAGACCTTGCTTTAATTGGTGAAAATTTGAATTTATCTACGCTTTTGAAAATAGAGAACGAACTGGACGATTTGTTATTACCCTACAAATTTGATTTATCGATTTTTGAGAAAATATCAAACCCCGATTTAAAAGAGCACACCAATAGAGTAGGGGCAGTGTTTTATGAACGAAGATAGAAAGACCGTTCAATTCCAATATTGACCTTCCAATAAATCAAAAAGAAAAACAAAGCTCTATTTGGTAGAAATATTATCTTTGAGGGTTTAAAAGTAAAAGGAATCTATATGGAAAATAAAACCAAAATAACACTATTGGCAATTGTCTTGATTGTGCTTGTTGTAATCGCTTTTTACCCAAGTGGAAAATCAACTTCGGAAGCGTTTGTTCCATTACGAAACTTTGCAATAGCCGACACTTCCAAAGTGGTTAAATTTAGAATATCAGATACTGAAGGGAACGAAATAACCATTACGCGTGACAATCCACAAAAAAGATGGATGGTAGAAGGTTCTGAATTTCGTGCAAGACCAGAAAATGCAAGTTTGATTTTAGATGTTTTAAAACACATTGCAATACGTCAAGATTTAGATGAACCAAAAATTAAAACTGTTTTGGAATACCTTGCCATTCGCCATAAAAAAGCAGAGTTTTTCCTAGAAGGAGAAGACGAACCTGCAAGAACATGGTACATCGGTAACGCGACCTCTGACCACCAAGGAACATTCATGCTGTTGCAAGTAGGCAAACAAAAATCATCTGTTCCTTTTATAGTCTATAAACCGGGAATGCGGGGTACATTGGATGTTCGTTTTTTTACGAGTTTTAAAGATTGGCGTTATACAGGCGTTTACAATTATGGAGTTGGTGAAATATCTAAAATTGAAGCAATAAACAATGACGAACCTCAAGATTCCTTTGAAATAGAATTGGGAGACGATAGTCAAACTTCACTATATGATGGAAATCGTACCCCGATAGAAGTATTTGATACAGCACAAGTAGCACATTACGTCAACCATTTTAAAAAATTACACTACAATCACGTAGTAGAAGATTTAACAAAAAAACAAATCGATTCCGTACTACAAATCAAACCTAATTTTGTCTTTAAGGTAACCGATAAACATGGAGAAACTAAACAAGTAGATATTTGGAAAATTTTTGATGATTACGATAACGAAAAAGGTGAAATCGTAAAAAAATTAAATCCGGGTTATGCTTTTGCCTCAATAAACGGAAGCAAAGAATTAGTACGGTTACAATATTACCAATGGGATAATGTATTAAAACCCAAAGATTACTTTCTAAAAAAAATAAAAAACTAAAATTATCTAAACAATACGATGCAATTACTAAAACAACTCAGTTCAATACATGCACCGGCAGGAAACGAAGTCGGACTAAAAAACTTTCTATTAGACTATATAGAAGAACACAAATCACAATGGAAAATTCAGCCTGAAATATATTACGGTAAAGGATTTCAAGACTGTATTATTCTTAAATTCGGAAAACCAAGAACAGCCATCTACGCACACATGGATTCCATTGGTTTTACCGTTAAATACGGAAAGGATTTAGTTAAAATCGGAGGACCTGTTTTAGAAGAGGGAACAAAATTAGTAGGGAAGGATAGCAAAGGAGCTATTGAAACAGAACTCGTAGTAATCGAAGAAGAGAACGGCAAAAAACACCCCCAATATCTATTGGATAGAGAAATAGACCGCGGAACAGAGTTAGTTTACAAAACAAACTGGAGAGAAGACGAAGAATTTGTTCAATGTTGCTATATGGATAACCGCTTAGGCGTTTGGAATGCCTTGCAAGTTGCAGAAGGATTAGAAAACGGTGTTATAGCGTTCTCTTGTTGGGAAGAACACGGAGGAGGAAGTGTTGGCTATTTAGCGAAATTTATCTATGAAAAATGGAGAATAACACAAAATTTAATATCCGATATAACGTGGGTAACCGAAGGCGTTCGTCACGGCGAAGGTGTAGCCATTTCCATGCGAGATTCAGGCATTCCTCGAAGAACATACCTCAATAAAATCATACATTTAGCCGAAGAAAGCGGAGTGAACTACCAATTGGAAGTCGAAGGAGCAGGAGGAAGCGACGGCAACCAATTACAGCAAAGTCCATATCCGATGGATTGGGTTTTTGTAGGAGCACCGGAAGATAACGTCCATTCAGCCAATGAAAAAGTACACAAGAAAGATATAAAAGCAATGGTAGAACTCTATAAATATTTAATGGATAAACTTTAATCTTTGGGCGTTCCCCCAATTTGCAAAAGAAGCATTTCGCTCAGGCGAAACACATCTTTAGCAAATTGGGGTCGGGCTATCAC